>CANGUS010000073.1 GCA_947457085.1 Bacteroidota bacterium | reverse complement strand
AATATGTGGTAGAATTACAAAACATGATTACAATGGAACCTTGTTGTGGGATTACAAGATAACCGGAGTAGATTTTGTCTCTCACCATGATATCAGACCTATGCCAAATGGAAATGTATTGGCAATTGTTTATGAGAAAAAAACAGCCACACAAATTGCGGCTGTTGGAGGAACCTTAACTACCATGTGGCCTGATAAAATTATTGAAATTCAACAAACAGGTTTAACCACTGGAACCATTGTGTGGGAGTGGCATGCTTGGGATCATTTAATGCAAAACACAAATTCTGCATTATCTAATTATGTAAGCAATTTAGCAGATCATCCTGAATTATTAAATATCAATGCCAACCCTTCTTCTGATTGGTTGCATACCAATGGTGTTGATTATAATCCAATGTTAGATCAAATATCGTGGAGCTCTCACAACCAACATGAATGGTATATCATTGATCACAGTACTACTTCTGCTGAAGCTGCTTCACATACTGGAGGAAATTCAGGGAAGGGGGGCGATATTCTTTATCGTTGGGGGAATCCTCAAAATTATGGCGCAGGAAACGCTTCCAATAAAATTTTAAATGTGACCCACGACGCGCATTGGGCAGATGAATTTTCTACCGTCCCGGGTCGTTTATGTGGTTATAACAATGCAGGTGTTTCAAATAATCAATCGACTGCCGACCAAATTATTACTCCAATCAATGGTTACAATTACACCATTACAGCAGGTTCTGCTTTTTTGCCTGCAACCTATACTCATAGAAACACGGTAAGTGGCATGTATAGTAGCAATGAAGGCGGAACTCAGCAATTACCTAATGGAAATGAATTAGTGGCTTCACCAGTAACCAATATGATAAGAGAATTTAATGCAGCTGGTGCAGTGATATTTAGTCATTCTGCATCTGCATCAAAAACTAAAAAATACAGCGCCTGCTATATAACCAATGAACCTCCTGCTATCCCAACTGTTACTGCTAATGGTAATGTATTGTCTTCTTCTTCAGCAAGCACATATCAATGGTATTTAAACGGACAAAAAATTACTGGTGCAACCAATCAATCTTATGCTGCCACACAAAGTGGAAATTATCTGGTTCGTATCACGGATGTCAATGGCTGTGTTTATCAATATTCTCCTTCTTATAAATTAGAGGTATTCCCTGCAAATGTAGTACAAATCAATTTTGCTGATAATATACATGTTTATCCTAACCCTACATCAGGAATAGTGAATATTACGAACATCAGTAAATTTGGAAAAGAATTTACTGTTCAAGTCATTTCTTCTCTTGGAAATATTGTAAAAACAGTTCATAATGCGGCTTCAATAGATCTTTCTTCTTTGGTAAATGGGCATTATTATATTCGCATCATCAGTTCAGAAGGTACAGTAACCAAACAAATCTCATTAAATAAATAATTCTAAACATGAAAAAAATACTCAGTCTGTTGTTCTTTGTAGTCATTGTTTTTTCTGCAAATGCTAAATATGTTCGCTTTGCAGTAAATATGAAAGGTTATGGAATGTTAAACTCTAATGATGCCTATATGACTTCCACTTTTCAAGATGAAATTGGAATGGGGGGTGATTTAACTCATGGCTATTTACATTTAACTCAAAGTACGCTTGATACAAACATTTATTATGCAACCTTCAATATTCCTGCTTTTCAATTATTCGAATATCAATTTGAAATGGGAATTGCCGGATACGATTTAGAAAATATTCCTGTCGAATCGCAAAGCCTAGCGAATGGGTATAGATGGTTGTATGTCGATTCTGTTGCAAATGATACCTTGCAAATGCCTGCTGTTTTTTATAGCGGAAATAATACAGCAACCGATACCCTCTATCGTTTTAAAGTCAATATGTCTAATGAAGTTGTAACAGCCAATGATGTTCGAATTGGAGGCTCATTTCAAAATACGCTTGCTAAAATGTATAGTTTCGGAAATGGTATTTATGAATACATGGCTTGGTTAACTCCTAATGCAGCAGTTACTTATAAATATTATAATGGAAATAATTCAAATCCAGAATCGGTACCCAATAGCTGTTCTTCTTCTGGAAATAGAGAAATTATTAGTGTAACCAATGCTCAAATTTTACCCACGGTATGTTTTAGCAGTTGTGTAAATTGTATACCATTAAATAGTTCCAATGTCAATACTAATAGAAGCATTACTTTGTCTCCCAATCCGATGTCTTCCAGTACACTGATTACTTTCAACGATCAAGCATCTTCTCATTCAATTGCGATCATTGATCTCTATGGAAGAATCATCAAACAATTTAAAAATATCACTACGAACTCATTTTCTATCTATAAAGAAATGATACCTGCAGCTTGCTATTTTTTACAAATTGCCAATGAGAAAAACGAGCAAACCACATTGAAATTAATCGTAGAATAATTTTTTTATTAATAATAAACATAGAACACTGAATAAATGCGATGATTCGGTGTTCTTTTTTAATTTTACAAGCATTATGAAACCTTCATATTTTTTAATTTTATTAGCTTCTTTGTTTTTTGCAACAGCAAAATCTCAAACTTTCTATGATGTCAATACTGTTCAAGAAATTGAAATCAGCTTCCCACAATCGAACTGGGATTCTATCATGGATGTCAATAAAAATACTACCGAAGATTATTTAATGGCAAGTTGGGTAAAAATAAATGGTATTCAATATGACAGTGTAGGAGTGCGCTTTAAGGGCAATAGCTCCTATAATGCAAACAATAAAAAAAATCCTTTACACATTTCTTTGGATGAATTTAAAAAACAAAAACATGAAGGTATCGAAGCGATCAAATTAAGCAATGGCTATGGCGACCCTTCATTTATTAGAGAGGTATTGGCCTACAGAATTTTAGAAAAATATATGCATTGCCCTCAGGCTAATTTTGCAAAGGTTACTATCAATGGCTCTTATTATGGTGTTTTTACCAATGATGAAAGCATCGATAAAAAATTCATAGCCGATCATTTTTATAGTAATGATCAGTGTTTTGTTAAATGCTCTTCCTCTTTATCGCCATCTGCAGCTTCAAAAAATAGTTTAAAATACATCAATGCCAACAGCGCCAGCTATTCTTCTACCTATGATTTAAAATCGGATACTGGTTGGAATGCTTTTATTCATTTATGCGATGTCGTAACCAATAACCCAAGTGATTTACCCGCTACAATGGATATGGACCGTGCCATTTGGATGCTGGCTTTCAATAATTTGTTTGTAAACTTGGATAGCTACATCGGGGTTTATGCTCAAAATCATTATGTCTACCAAGACCATACCCAACATTTTAATCCAATCGTTTGGGACTTGAATATGTGTTTTGGAGCCTTCCCTTTTGCCGGACAAGGTACTATAGGGGTTGGACAAAAAACGCTCACCCAATTAAAAGAATACACTCCATTAGCACATGCAACTGATATTGCTTGGCCCCTAATCAATGCTGTATTGGCTGACACCACCATGAAAAGAAAGTATTTAGCGCATTTTAAAACCATGCTTTCTGAAAATATGACCAATGGAAATTATCAAACTGAAGCAAACCAATACCAATCCATTGTAAACAATGCGCTCTTCGCTGATTCAAATAAGTTATTCTCCTACCAACAATTTCAAGGGGGACTCAATAACGATGTGGTATTTGGAAGTTTTACCGTTCCTGGAATTTCTAATTTAATGGAAGCTCGTAAAACTTTTTTACAAACGATTCCAGAATTAATGGCTGCAGAACCAACAGTGAATATGCCTGTTTTTAGTCAATTAGCTCCTGCTATCAATACCCCCATCAATGTTACTGTTGCCATTGCCAATGCGAATGCTTCTGGTGCTTATCTGGGTTATCGTTTTGATGTGAAAGAAAAATTCATGCCACTTCCATTATTGGATGATGGATTGCACAATGATGGCAATGCCAATGATGGAGTATATGGAAACAGTTTTACCATGTCAGGTGCTTCCATGCAATATTATGTCTATGCTGAAAATACTTCCATCGGTAAATTTTTGCCTGCAAGAGCAGAGCATGAATTTCTAACGTTCAATGCTGCTGCTGTCGTTCCTCAAGTAGGTGATTTGGTAATCAATGAATTTTTAGCACAAAATGATCATTGGAACCAAGATGAATACAATGATCATGAAGATTGGATTGAATTGTTCAATAAAACAAATGCCGTATTGGATTTGAGTAATGTGTATCTATCTAACAAAGCCAATGACATTGCTAAGTGGAAATTACCTGCTGGAACCACCATCATGCCCAATGCATATCTAACCATTTTTGCGGATGATGATTCATTGGAGAAAATATACCATACCAATTTTAATATCAGTAAAGATTCTGGAAGCATTGTGCTCAGCAATGGAAATGTCATTTTAGATTCCGTAAATTACTTCACCCAATTAAGTGATACTGCATATGGACGTTTACCCAATGGTTCAGGGGCATTTACCTACTTAATTCCTACCTACGGATACGAAAACAACTCTTTTCCATTGTACAGCAGTTCAATTTTTTCTCCTAAAACACATTTTGTACTGTATCCAAATCCTGCCAATCACTCTGTAACGGTATCTTTCCATGGAAGAAAGAAAGTAAATATCTTTAATATATTTGGACAACCTGTTTTCACAGCAACTGCCAATAATAACATACTGATCAATACGTCCAATTGGACAGCCGGTATCTATCTTGTTCGCTGTGGAAATGCAACTCAAAAATTGATGATTATAAAATAGGCATTCTATAGTTGGTCTTTATCTAGCGGGTAGGATAGTGGCCTCTTTCAGAAAGTTATTAATTTTCAATATGCTTGTTGTACACCAATTGGCAAACTTTATCCATGGCCTTAAAAAGCACTACGTCTAAGTTAGGTGCACTCGCAATTTTTGTTAGTATAGCAACCGAATCAAACAGTAATTCATTGTCACTTCGTCGAATGCGTTCAATGAAATTTACTTGATTGCTTCCTTTTTCTGAAGCAGATATAATGGTTTCTTCGGTCTTGAGATCAATTGCAAATAGGTAAGTCTTTTTCATTTTATGGATTTTATAGGGTAAAATTAATGGAGACGGCATCTGCCATTTGAATTTGTAGTTTTGTTTTTACATCGATTGCCTTTTTTCGTTGTGCCTGTACATTGACTTAAAGTCGAACTGGATGAATATGAACTTGAACTTGTTCTTGAACCTGAAGCTTTATCACAGCAATTGGTACCAACAGTTCTGTTGTGTACTTTACATCTACAACTATTCGATTTGCTTCGGTTGCATTTTCGACATAGCAATTGAATATTCGAAGCATCACTACTTCCGCCGCATGAGAATGGCGTAATATGGTCATATTCTAATAACAAAGAACTTCCACAGCATCTACATATACCGCCATCTCTTGAATACACAATTTTCTTTGTTAAGGATGAGATATATCGACTTTGAGAGAAGCATGAAAGACTTATCAAAAAAAGCGCTAAGAATAAAAATATTTTTTTCATTGTCATTTATTATAAGGATTTAATGTTTTGTATTTTATTTGTCTATATTAAAATTCGTTTGGAGCATTTTTAAATTACAGCTAACGTTTCCGGCTTGGCGAAGGTGGCGATTTTCACCACAAATGTTGTTGCGAAGAACCAATGTTTGATTAACCACAAATGTGTCTGCGGAGCACTGAACCGCCATTTTTGCCAAACCCGTGTTATAAGCCGTTTTTTCTGTCCGCATAGCTCATCCGTTTTAGTAGTCGCAGGTGTGAAGTAATTCCACCCCAATAAGTTGTCTGATTTGGTTTGATGTCGTGTTGCAATAAAATGTCGTACAATATTTTGTTAAGTCTTGGATAATGAATGTGATGGTAATGAGGAAATAAATGGTGGGCAATATGATTGTTAAAACCACCAAGAATAAAATTCGCTGTTTCGCTAAATGGGTGCATATCATTTGAACTTTTAATTTGGTTCATAAGCCACGATGTTTTTATAAAACCATTTTTGTCTGTTGTGGGATATTCTGTCTGCTCTACGTGATGCGTCATAAAGAATGTAAACAGTAAAAATAATGATTGCGAAAGGTGCATTAATAAAAAACCTGTCAAAACAATATACCAAGTTTGATGCGAAAAAAGCAATGGCAATGCAAATATAAAAGTTAGATAGAATGCTTTTTGTGTCCAGAATGAAAGATGATATTTAAAGCCTTTATTTTCTGTGTATTCGTCATTTGAAAAAAGAATTACAAAGTCTTTGATAAACACCCAAAACAGAGAATAGCTTGTATAAGCTATGGGTGCATAAATGTGTTGGAAACGATGATACCAAAAATGTTCACTATTCGGGATAACACGAATAAGTTTTGAAATTTTCAAATCAGAATCGTAGTCTTCAACATTTGGTGCGTAATGATGTGAGTTTATGTGTCTTTGTTTCCAAGCTTCTGCGTGTGCACCTACAATTGTGTAAATGAAAATAAAACACAGATTGTTTAATTTTTTGCTTTTAAATATTGTGTTATGAGAAAAGTCGTGAGAAAAATTAAATGCAAAAAGCAAGGATACAAAACCGTACAAAACGAAAAACAGAACAAACCCAATTGAACTATTTATAGTAAACAATGCTGAATAACAAACGGCAGTAAATGTGAAATAGAAAATAAACTTCGCCCATATTTTTAGGGTAAAGTTTGCTTTATTCACAATGAGTTGCTCCTCTACTTGTCTGTAAATGGTTTTTAGCAATTCGCTGTCTTGGGCAATATGAATATGTTTATCTCTCAAACGGAATAGGTTTAAATTGTTGATGTTGTCCCATTCCTTTTAAAAATCTAAAATGTGATGCAAGAGATTTTCTATATGGCATTTCCATATATGTCAAGCCGTGTTTTTGAGAAAGTTCTTTAAACATTGGTAAGATTTCCAAATAATGAACGTGGCAAATGTTAGGCAATAAATGGTGTAAAGCGTGGGCGTTGAATCCGCCCAAAGTCCAATTGAAAAATGTGCTGTCAGCGTTGTAGTCAACTGATGTACACATTTGCAATTTTGGCCAACTCATATTCAGTTTATTGTCCTTGTCTGGAACCGGATGTTCAACAAAGTCAGACAAGTGAGAAACACCTAAAACACCAACAAATATTAGCGATACAAGAAAGTGATTAAGTAGGAACGCCAATAAAACTGTCGTCCAGCCAAATGGTAAAAAGTAAATAGGCAGAATAATCATATAGCCAATGTAAAGCAATTTGTAAAGGATAAGTTTTATTACTTCATTTCTTGGAATTTCAATTTTGATGGTTCTGCTAGAGTAATTGATAAGCATTAATGTTTCACGGAAAAAAAACCAATTTATAGAGTACAGCAAATAAAGAAAAGGTGCATAAATAAATTGGTATTTATGAAACCATTTTAAAGGTTGGCTTTCTGTCATTCGGAAAAGTGGGTTATTCAAAACATCAATGTCGCTACCTTCAATGTTTGTGTATAAATGGTGCGATTCGTTGTGGTTTTTACCCCAAACGTAAGCGTTGTTTCCTTGCAGATTAAAGCTGAGAGAGAATAATAGTTTGTTCCAAAATTTACTTTTTACCGCAACTCCGTGTGCAGCATCGTGGGAAATGTTGAATGCTGTCAGCAAAACAGAAAGACCCATTAACAGATAAAATGTGTAAAAACCAATTGTCGTTGTGCTTGTAATCATAAGTCCATAAAACAAAATGTCAAGGCTAAAATAAAGTATGATTTTAAAAAACATTGTATTGTTGCCTGTCTTATGAATTCCTTTGTCGGCAAAGTACTGCTCTATTTTTTCGTTCAGTTCTTTATAGAATTCGGAGCCTTCGTCCTTTGTGAATTTCAATTTATTCATGTTACTTTCTTTTAATGTGAGATGTTTTTTTTGTTAGATAATGCTTTCGTAACATATCAAAACCTTGGATAAAATTAGGACATACTATGCCTTCTTTAATATTACGTTTGCTAATTTTCATTATAAAGCCCCAGTGTTTAAAAATTTCCTTATAAGCTTGCAATAGCGAATACTTGCCATCATAAATGTGAATAGGTTCGCCTTTTACGCCGTTTATTTCTAATATTATCATTTTACCCTGCATAAAATCTTCTATATTATTACACATAATATCATAACGTGCATAATTAAACAAATTTATTATATTATTTACATTT
>CANGUS010000072.1 GCA_947457085.1 Bacteroidota bacterium | reverse complement strand
CTTTTTCAAGCGTTTTTTTACTATTTTTTAAATAGAAATTAATCCCATTTTTTTACTTCGTCCAATGCAACTTCTTGTGCATTTAAGATAGCAACATCGTCAATTGTCGCACCAGTTTTGTTAACTAAAGCAATAATTTTTAAATTGTCTTTTTTACGATACAATCCAGCTATACTGAAGTTATAGGTAGTTTTTGTATAGTATTCCTTTGCAGAAGTTAATGCAATTGCATCTCCAGCAGGTAAAGAAATAGTTTTGCGTAATAAATGTTGATGCATAAATGGATTGGCTGCTGTACCGCCTCCACCAGCTTGAGCTCCTGGCGCAGATTCTGGAACATCATCTTCGATTAAATATACAGTAACACTTGTTGCCATGTTCAATGGAGAATTATATCCTACAAAAACATCTAATTTAACATTGTCATTTTCTTCATCAGCAACTAATGCTAAACCACATGCAGCTGTTTTTTTAGACGCTGGTGATAATTGATTTGCCCAATTACTAGTCAAATCCAATCCACAAGTTTTATCATAATCTGGAGCAGAAATTGAAGCTCTTCTGTTAATAGATGCTGCAGGGAAAGACAAACCACCAGGAGCAAAAACGGCCGTTTTAAAGCCTTCGTAAGCTGGGGTAATTTCAAATGGTTCATTATTCGCACCATGAATGGCTACACCATATACTCTATCTGGATTGTCTTTAATTAATTGATTTAATAAAGGCGCTCCTGTTCCTCCACAAGCTCCACACCATTCTCCAGTAATTTCTTCGATAACTACTTTTTGAGTAAATGAAAAAGGAACACGCCCTACAGTGTATAAAGGATCAGAAGGATTTAACGGTTCAATCGGTGTTGTAAAAACAGGATTGGTGCCCGTTTTATTAGGATTAACTTTACTACAAGATACCATACCTGCAATCAATGCGATGGATAAAGAAAGTGTAATTAACTTGTTCATTTTAAAATATTATTTTGCCAAATGTACATAATTTTTGCAAAAACAAAAAACATTAACAAATGTTAATGCGGATTTGTCAGTTAATTAATTTAATAAACAACTGAATAATTAAAATGACTTAAATTTGAGAGATGAAAAGCAAACAAGACATTGTTAAAAACTGGCTTCCAAGATATACAGGTGAATCATTAGAAAATTTTGGGAAGTATATTTTACTGACTAATTTTTCGAATTACGTGGACACCTTTGCAAAGCAACATAAAGTAAAAATTATCGGGAAAGACAAGCCTATGCAATGTGCAACAGCTAATGGAATTACGATTATCAATTTTGGCATGGGCTCTGCTTCAGCAGCTACCGTAATGGATTTGCTTTCAGCAATCACTCCAAAAGCGGTTTTGTTTTTAGGAAAATGTGGAGGATTAAAAAAGAAAAACAAAGTGGGCGATTTAATCCTACCAATTGCGGCTATTAGAGGAGAAGGAACAAGCAATGATTATTTCCCACCAGAAGTGCCTGCACTCCCTGCTTTTGCATTGGAAAAAGCCATTTCAACCACTATTCGTGACAAGGGCTTTGACTATTGGACAGGAACTTGTTACACCACCAACCGCAGAGTTTGGGAACACGACACTGAATTTAAAGATTATTTAAAACGCATTCGTCCGATGGCCATTGACATGGAAACGGCAACGATTTTTATTACAGGGTTTTATAATCACATTCCAACAGCGGCATTGTTATTAGTGAGCGACCAACCCATGGTGCCTGAAGGCGTAAAAACGGCTGAGAGTGATAAAGCAGTAACATCCAATTTTGTGCAACGCCATTTAGAAATTGGCATTGAGTCTTTGAAACAATTAATCAATAATGGAAATACTGTAAAACATTTGAAATTTTAAATTCAGTTGTCGGATAACAGCTGTCGATTGTCTGTTTTAATTTTAATAATTATTCATCTATGAAATCTTAGTAATCTGTGGCTAATTATTT
Organism: Bacteroidota bacterium; assembly: GCA_947457085.1. GTDB lineage: Bacteria > Bacteroidota > Bacteroidia > Chitinophagales > Chitinophagaceae > OLB11. Next base: position 6,274 of record CANGUS010000072.1, on the reverse strand, counting down.
ACATTTGTGTTGTGAATAATACCATTATTTCAGTTGAAAATCTCTCTGTCAATTTTAAAACTGAAGATACCACAACGATTGCCGTCCAAGAAATTTCTTTTTCAATTGAGAAAGGAAAAACCTTGGCCATCGTGGGAGAAAGTGGTTCGGGCAAATCGGTTTCTGCGTTAAGTATTTTACAATTATTACCTAAAAATATTACTGAATACCGATCCGGAAAAATTGTTTTCAACACCAAAGAAAATAATTCAATTGACATAATAAGTGCCCCTGATGAGCAAATAGAAAAAATAAGAGGAAATGACATTGGCATCATTTTTCAAGAACCCATGACCTCATTAAATCCATTGATGAAATGTGGCATACAAGTAGCAGAAGTATTGATGTTGCATAAAAAGTTATCGAAAGAAAAAGCGCTTAATGAAACGATCCGATTATTTGAAGAAGTAAAATTGCCCAACCCGACAACCATTATCAATCGCTATCCGCATGAACTTTCAGGCGGACAAAAACAACGTGTCATGATTGCAATGGCGATTAGTTGTAACCCCAATTTACTTATTGCAGATGAGCCTACCACTGCACTGGATGTAACTGTTCAGAAATCGATTTTAGAATTGCTTAAAGAGTTACAAATAAAATACAACATGGCTATTTTATTTATCACCCATGATTTGAATTTAGTTAAATCATTTGCTGACTATGTGTTGGTTTTATTTAAAAGTAAAATGATTGAATACAATTCAAGTTTTGAAATTTTCAATCACCCAAAAGATATCTATACACAAAGTTTAATTGCTTGCAGACCATCAACAACCGAACGTGTAAAATATTTAAAAACAGTAGAAGAAATAATTTCTAAAGAAGAAAAGTACACTCCAGAAACCAATTGCATCTCAATTCATTCTTTTAATGAACGAATGGCAACCTTACAAAAGAAGGTGCCAATTTTTGAAATCAATCAGTTGAAAATTTGGTACCCAACCAAAAAGAATTTCTTTGGAAAGCCAACCGCTTTTTTTAAAGCTGTTAATGATGTTCAACTTACCATTCATGAAAGTGAAACGATGGGATTAGTGGGCGAAAGTGGTTGTGGGAAAACAACTATTGGCAAGGCCATGGTAAAATTAGTTGACATTACCCAAGGCGAAATTTTATATAAAGGGAAAAACATATATGATTTTTCAAAGAGTGAATTGAAAGATTACAGAAGCCAGGTTCAAATCATTTTTCAAGACCCCTACTCGTCTCTTAATCCAAGAATTACAATTGGAGATGCCATTATAGAACCCATGCATGTACATGGGATTTTTAAACCCAATGAACGAAAAGATAAAGCAGCTGAATTGTTAGAGAAAGTGGGTCTTTTACCAGCACATTTCAATCGCTATCCGCATGAGTTTTCTGGTGGTCAACGCCAACGAATTTCTATTGCACGATGTTTAGCCGTACAACCTTCATTTATTATTTGTGATGAAAGTGTATCGGCGTTAGATGTGAGCGTGCAAGCACAAGTACTCAATTTATTGGTTTCCCTTCGAGAAGAATTTAATCTAAGTTATTTATTTATTTCCCATGACTTAGGTGTTGTAAAACATATTTGCGATCATATTTCAGTAATGCAAAAAGGAGTTATTGTAGAAAAAAACAATGCTGAAGAATTATATGCACACCCTAATAATTTGTATACCCAAGCATTGATAAACAGTCATTTGCATTAACAGAAAACTTACATGAGCCTTAAAAAAGACGTTAATTATTTATTTTTAACACAAATACAACAGGCAAAAACTAGCAAAAAAGATTTTAATGTACTATGTTTGTAACAAACCAAAAAATTCTGACATCATGCAAGTACTAAAGAAATTTGGCTTAATGGCTTTTTTATTCGTTTCAACGAGTAGCGTATCTATTGCTCAAAATAAAGAAAGAATAGAACCTAATTCAAAAGCTACTTTTAAAAAATCAATTGTTACAGAGGTTTCACCAAAAGTAGTTACAAATACAAAAACTCCTTCGAACGTAAATAATTTAACCCCTACAAAAGTTGTTTCCAACACTAAATCATTGATTAGCAACGAGGAAATTATCAGATCAAGAATGGTCACTAAAACGGCTCCAACTGCTGTTGCTGCTAAAAAAGAGGAGCCTTCAATGGCATCGAACATGTTAGATTGGGTTAAAGATAAATATTCATCAATGATTGATGTGATGCCGAATCAAATTTCAAATGTAATGCTCTATCGTTTTATTGATGAATGGTATGGCGTGAAATATAGAATGGGTGGCACTACCAAAAAAGGAGTGGATTGCAGTGCTTTTGTTCAACAATTGTATCAATATGTTTTTGGATATGATCTTTTAAGAACAGCTTGTTTGCAATTTAGCGAAGCAAAAAAAATTGATAAAGACGATTTAAAAGAAGGTGATTTAGTATTCTTTAGAGTAGGAACTTCAAGAATTTCTCATGTGGGAGTGTATTTAAGAAACAACTTTTTTGTACATTCTGCCTCAAGCAAAGGCGTTTCAATCGCTAATTTAGGCAATGCCTATTGGTCGAAATATTTTGCTGGTGGAGGAAGAATTGCTAAATAATTAAATTTGAGATAACAGAAGATATTATTAAAAACGCAACGAATTATCGTTGCGTTTTTTTTGTAATAATAAAAAATGGAATACCCAATTTTCTTATCAGTGCGGCAACGATTGCAGTGGAAATCCTTTTTGCTTGCTTTGAAGCAAAAAGATTGGAACGAAAAGCGTGTGTGCCGCCCAACTCATTCTTCATATCTTATTTAGTTCATGCCATTTATAAATTTATCAAATTGCATTCCTGACATCCGACATCTGAAATCTGACAACTTTTTATAATTTCAATTTCTTCAAACTTGGGGCTTTCAAATAGGTAAAACCAACCACTAGCATCGTCATTACTCCACCAAAAACGACTGCGGAAACCGTTCCCATTAAACGTGCAGTAAAACCACTTTCAAAAGCGCCCAATTCGTTGCTTGAACTAATAAACATCATATTGATGGAAGACACTCTGCCTTTTAATTCTTCAGGCGTATTGAGTTGCAAAATAGAATGACGTATCACCACACTGACTCCATCAAATAAACCTGCAAAAAGCAACAGAAAAAAAGAAAGATATACATTGGTGGAAATGCCAAAGAATAAAATACATAATCCAAAAAGAAATACAGAAACCAACAGTTTCATACCAATATTATTTTTCAATGGAAGGTAGGCCAAGACAAATAATAAAATGATGGACCCAATGCCATGAGCACTTCGCAACCAACCATATCCCACTTCTCCTACTTTTAATATTTCGCTTGAAAACACTGGCAGTAAAGCTTCTGCACCTCCGAAAAGTACAGCAAATAAATCTAAACTCAAGACTGCTAAAATAACTTCTGTTTTAAACACAAATCGAAATCCTTGTTTTAATCCTTCAATGATTCCAATATCTTTCATTGGCAGGGTATCTTTGGGTTTAATATTTAGCATGCAAAACACGGCCGTTAATAATAAAAAAACTGAGATTGAAATGGTTGATGTAACGCCGATTTTAGCCATGAATAAACCACCTGCTAATGGGCCCAAAACCGAGCCTAACATCCATGAAGTACTGCTCCATGTGATGGCTTGTGGAAGGTCGTCTTTTTTTACTAATAAAGGCAACAATGAAAACGAAGCGGGAGCTAAAAATGCCCTAATAGAACCGCTTAAAAACATCGTTAAATAAATTAACCATTCGATGGTTTGTTTACTATTGCTTTGCATAAAATAATGGGTTGTGATACCCAAAACCAATAAAGAATTGATGACATAAAAAACTACACAAGCCAAATACACATTTCGCTTTACTCGTTTATCTACAAAATAACCTGCTACAAATGCAAAACCAAAAGCAGGTATCACTTCAGCCAAACCAATCAATCCCAAAGACAAGGGATTTTTTGTGAGCTTATACATTAAATAACTCACGACAGTTGTTTGTAAAAAAAGTGAAAAAATAATGATGAATCGAGTAAATATAAACAACGAAAATTCTCTTTCGCCTATAATTAATCGCCAAGTTTTTCGTGCACTGCTATTATCCATATAATTGTGCAAATCTACAAACGAGAATATAGTTTTTACGAATTATCTTTACGACTTCTAAAAACAATGATTTCGGTATATCTACAAAATATCATTATGGCTTTTCAAGAACTACGAGCAAATAAACTTCGTACGTTTTTATCATTGTTGGGCGTTACCATTGGTGTATTTTGTATTGTTAGCATCTTGACGGTTTTTGACAGTTTGCAACAAAATATTAAAAACAACATGCAATCACTTGGCAGCAATGTATTATATATAGGTAAGTTTCCTTGGATACCAGAAGATGAAGGCGAATATCAATGGTGGAAATACAAAGCAAGGCCAATTTGCAATTATGCAGAGTTGAAAAAAATTCAAGAAAATGTAAATTCTGCAGCCTATGCAACGCTTTGCTATTCCGATGAAAGCCAAAATTTGCAGTTTGAAAATAATGCCGTTTCGGGTGTAAATGTATTTGCCGTTACCTACGACTTCAATAAACTTCAACCGATTGACATCAACGAAGGTCGTTATTTTTCGCTATCCGAAATGAACTCTGGCAAAAGCAATACCGTAGTTGTGGGCAGCAATGTTGCGGATGAATTATTTGGCACAACGATTTCTCCTATCGGTAAATTATTGACCATTTTCGGAAAGAAATTTCAAATCATTGGAGTAATGAAAAAACAAGGCAAAACCATGACAGGCTTTGACTTTGACAATGGAATGATTTTATCTTATTTGTATGTTTCCTCCATTAGAAATATTGACAACAATGCAGGCAATGGATTTATTGACCCCATGATTATGGTTAAATCGAGACCAGGAGTTGATTTAAAAGAAATGAAATATGAAATTAAATCCGTGTTGCGAAGTGCTCGTTTATTGAAGCCAAAAGACAAAGACAATTTTTCATTTAATCAACTAGACGCCATTCAAAATAGCATAGATTCGATTTTTGCCATGTTCAATGTAGGAGGTTTTATTATCGCGTTCTTTTCATTATTAGTAGGTAGCTTTGGCATTGCCAATATCATGTTTGTCTCTGTAAAAGAAAGAACCTCTCAAATTGGACTAAAAAAAGCCTTGGGTGCTAAACCCAATACAATTTTAGCTGAATTTTTAATAGAATCCATTATTCTTTGTCTTTTAGGAGGATTGGTAGGTATTTTATTTGTTTTCGTTTTATCTAAAGTAGTATCTAACACAATAGATTTTCCACTTTTTATGTCATTTTTCAATTTTATGATCGGTGTAGGAGTTAGTGTTTTAGTAGGCATCATTGCAGGTATCATTCCTGCAATCAGGGCTTCAAAGTTGAACCCGGTAGAGGCTATCAGAAGTTGATTTTTTTGTTTCTTATTGTTAATTAGACAATTAATTCACTAATCAAAGGTTTTTTGATACAAAAAAGTGTAACTGAATAAAAAAATATTTTTAAGAAAGAAAAATAATTTCATTCAACTTATTAAAAATCAAAAAATGATTATCTTTTTAGGTTTGTAAACCTTATTTTTGCGTAACTTTTTAAAAAAATGCCGACACAATATTATTTATTTTTAAGTTTAGCACTGTTTAGCATTGGTGTGATGGGAGTTTTGATGCGTCGAAATGCCATAATCATACTTATGTGTATTGAACTGATGCTAAACGCCGTAAACTTACTATTAGTAACTTTTAGCAAAATGCACAACGATGCGAGTGCACAATTATTTGTATTTTTCATTATGGTTGTAGCAGCTGCAGAAGTAAGTGTAGGCTTATCTATCGTTGTTTTGGCATATCGTAAAGTGCGTTCGGTAGATATTAATATTTTAAACAGATTAAAAAATTAAGTAGTATAATATGGCAAAAATGATTTGGCTAGTGCCTTTATTTCCATTGATTGGTTTTTTAATCACCGGTTTAGGACGCAATAAGTTAGGAAAAACAAACGGATGGATTGCTTCATTGGCAATTTTAGCATCCTTTGTGGTTTCTTTATTGATATTTTTTGATATGAAAGGGAACCCAACAACACAAATTGTTCCTATTTCAGATTTTATTCATGTAGCCACCATGAAAATCCCATTTACTTTTCAGGTAGATGCACTCAGCAGTATTTTCTTGTTAGTAATTACGGGTATAGGTTTTTTAATTCACCTCTATTCTATTTCCTACATGAGTCATGATGAAGGGTTTG
>CANGUS010000071.1 GCA_947457085.1 Bacteroidota bacterium | reverse complement strand
AGATTATACAGATTACACAGATGAAAATTCTAAAAATCAAATTCCAAATTCCAAAAATAATATTAAGAGTGCTCAAAATTTCGAATTAGGAGTTTCTGATTTGAAACTTTCTGCTGAGGCACGAAGCAGGTGTGCTGATGCTGATGCCCTTGAAAGCTACAATCGATATGGATATGTACGATGTGATGATTCCCATGAAAGTGTGAGTAAGACATTAGAATATGCCTATGATGATTGGTGTATTGCACAAATGGCCAATGCACTGGGTAAGAAAAAAGATTTTGAATATTATATGAACAGAAGTCATAACTGGATGAATGTGTATGACCCAACCACCGGTTTTATGAGAGCTCGAAAAAATGGAACATTATATGAGCCATTCTCTCCTTATACGGTTGATAATAATTATACAGAAGCCAATAGTTGGCAATACAGTTATTATGTCCCTCATGAAATGGAAAAATTAATTGGAGTCAGTGGGATGGTTCAAAATTTTGAAAAGAATTTAGATAATTTATTTTCAGCTAAAGAAAAAACAGAAGGCCGTGAACAAGCAGATATTACTGGATTAATCGGGCAATATGCACATGGAAATGAACCAAGCCATCATATCGCTTTTCTATATCGTTATGCACAAAATCAATCTAAAGAAACAGAAATAACCAACAGAATAGCAAATGAGTTTTATAAAAACTTACCTGATGGCTTAATTGGGAATGAAGATTGCGGTCAAATGAGTGCTTGGTATGTTTTAAAGTCAATAGGTGTTTATCCTACTTGTCCTGGAAATAATAAATACACGATAACAGAACCCTTATTTGATAAAATTATTTTAAATAATAAAACTGAGATTTATAAAATAGATACTTCAAAGTCGAAATACAAATCGTTTTGCAATAATGGTTCTTCAAATGAAATAAGTCATTTTGATTTACAATTAGAAAAGAAAATTAATATAAATTCTATAGATATTAATACTACAAGCTATGGTATTGTGAGTGCTGAAGATTTTAATTCTGTCCCGTATATTTTACCTCGTAAAAGTATTTTTAAAAATAACACTCTGATCGAATTTGGTGTTGCAAAAAATGGCTTTGGACATGATGCTGTAGACATTTTTTATTCAGTAAATAATGAGGATTATCAATTGTACTCTAAGCCTCTACAAATTACAGAAAACACGAGTATTAAATTTTATTCAACTTCTAAGAATGACAATTACCCGAAATCTCCTATCCAAACTGCTAGCTTCACAAAAATCCCAACCGATAGAAAAATCATTTTGCAGAATCAATATAATCCATCGTATCATGCTGGTGGAGCAGAAGGTTTGATGGATGGTATTTATGGCAAACTCAATTGGAGAGCTGGCGATTGGCAAGGGTATCAAGGAGAAGATGTAGCAGTGGTCATGGCTTTGGATAAGCCAACTGCTATTAAAAAAATAGCAGCTAATTTTTTAGAAGATCAAAATGCTTGGATTTTTTATCCTAAATCCGTTTCTTTTTATGCAAGCAATGACTCTATTAATTGGACCTTATTAGAAAACATTCCGACCAATAAATCGGATCATACCTACGAGGCAAGCATTTCAAAATTTCAAGTTTCAGAAAGCAATCTAGAAAAGCTGCCCTTCACCAATCGCCAACCAACAACACGTTATATTAAAATGGTTGCTCAAAATTTTGGTCCTATGCCTCTATGGCATGAAGGGAAAGGAAACCCTACGTTTATTTTTATTGATGAGCTGATAGTTGATTAAATACGTAGAAAGTATTAGTAGATTGTATAAAGAAAAAAGTCAGACTCATTTGAATCTGACTTTTTTCTTATATGTTTTATAATACCTGATACCGAACATCAGACATCAATTTGAAATTATCGTAAATCGACTATTTCAGCTTTAGGATGCTTTTTAGCATCATAAATAAATAGGTTATCAGTTAAAGGAGGATTAGGAGTATAACCACTTACTGAATATGAATATACATTGCCATTTTTTTCATACATTTTACCACCCGCTACAACACTTTTTGCTTGGTCTATCATTAATTCTATTTTAGAATATTGTTTTGCTTTGTTGGTTGGCGTTAATAAAATTACATCTACTTTTTTGCCTCCGAACATGGTTGAGTTTGCATATTTGTAGGTATATTCTTTATCGTAAAAATTGGTAAATAATTTTGAGGGTGTAAATGAGTTTTCATTCGGATCAAAACTATTTATTTGAACTTCATTGCTTTCTTTCATGTAAGTCCAAATTGTTTTTGTATCACAATAAATTTCCTGACCAGAAAGGGTGATAAAGTATTTGTTCCCTTTCATGTTAACGGTTCCACTTTTTGTTTGAGCTTTTGTTTTAGCACCAGTGATTGTAATGGAGAAGTTAGCTTTTAAAGATTTCAACGATTTTACGTTGGCGCTTACTTTGTCTAAAATCGCTTTTGCTTTAGCATCCCCTTGAGCATTTGATAAAATAGTAATAAATAGTAAACTAGCTGTAATGAATATATTTTTCATGTATATTTTTTGTGTCCTTATAGACTTTAATAATGCGCAAAGATTAAAAAAGAAATGTGAAAACTGTGTGAAAATAAAGATTTACTTTGTAGTGTTAATGTTAATGTTTTTGAATCGTATAATAAGCGCATGTTGTCAAAAAATTGCGTACAAAAGGGATTGCTCCAAAAAGCCAGCTTTGTTTTCTTGGTTTTAATCCAAATTTAAATTTGTAGATTGGGTTTATCAGAAACCATTGTTTATTTACAATATTAAATCCAGAAGCTTTGGCAATACGTTCAAATCTTTCTACGGTAATACCGCATTCTTTTATTTCTACTAACTCATTGATTTTATCTTCACTTTCCCCAGCTAACTTTAAAATTGCTTTGTAAATGGGCATTGGTAAAATGTGATAATAGGGTAACTTAGAGGTCCATTTTTTATGAGCAACTTGCTGATGTCCACCAAAAGGCATATACCAAGGTGGAAATCCAAAAAATATTTGACCTTTTTCCTTCAATAAAATTTTTAGGTAAGGAATAAAATCATTTTGATTAGGGATATGTTCTATCACATCTTTTAAGATGATTAAGTCAAAATAGTTTTTGTATTTGGTTTGAAAATCTTCGTCATAAACATTTTTTAAAAGAAAAGTTACTTTATTTGAATCAATTTCATTTTGTAAGAAATAATGTGCTAAATCTATTCTGATTTTATCTAAGTCAACCCCTGTGCACTCACAATTTCTATCAATAAAGGGTTTTAAAACACCGCCTTCCCCACATCCAATTTCAAGAATTCTCGTTCCGGGTTTTATTTCTACTGTTTTTTCAATAAATGGTAAAACATAATTGAGTGAATTGTCAACTTGTTGATCAAAACGCATTTTATGGTTACTATGATGTTCTAATGCCAAAGTTTAATTTTTTATAATGAATATTTTCTTATGAAAAGTCAAATATAATTCAATATTCAAGAACATCCTTGATTTTAAAGTAGCGGATGAATTAATTTTTAATTTGTATTTGAGTCTTGATGGATTTATCATGAATCAGTTCAAATAACTTCAATAAAAATTCGGCATCCAAATCATTTTTTTTACCCCAGCTTGTTCGAGATTCAATTATTTCAGACCACCTATCTACTTGATAAATGGGCATATTATTTTTGTTTTTCAAAATAGCCAGTGATTTTACAATGTCCATTCGTTTGCCAATTAAATCTACTACTTCAGCATCTAACGAATCTATAATTTGTCTGATGTGTTCAATTTCATCTTGTGTGGATCCGTCAATTGGTTCACGAATGATTAATTTCGAGATTAAATCAAAGAGGGCAGTGGGAGTTAATTGTTGTTTTGCATCGCTTAATGCAGCTGCAGGATTGGGATGCGTTTCTAACATCAATCCATCAAAATCTAAATCCAATGCGCGTTGAGAAATGCTCGGAATTAGTTCAACGCTTCCGCAAATATGGCTCGCATCGCAAAATATCGGCAATTCTTTATACCGGCGTTTTAATTCAATCGGAATAGCCCAATTGGGTTTGTTTCTATATTTTGAAGTGGAGTCGTAGGAGGAAAAGCCTCTATGAATAGCAGCCATATTCTCAATACCTGCTTTTTGAATACGCTCTATTGCGCCACTCCAAAGCTCAATATCAGGATTTATTGGATTTTTAACTAAAACAGCTATTTTACTGCCTTTTAAAGCATCTGCTAGTTCTTGCACCACAAAAGGGTTTACAGTGGTTCTTGCACCTATCCAAACTGCATCTAAATTATATTTTATCGCTAACTCAATTTGTTCTGGCGTGGCAATTTCTGTACATACTTGTTTGCCAGAAATTTCTTTCACGGTTTGCAACCATTGCAATGCAATTTCTCCTCGTCCCTCAAAAAAACCGGGTTTAGATCGAGGTTTCCAAACACCTGCTCGAATCATATTTATGGCTGAGTCTTTAAAAGAATGAGCAATGTTTTGCATTTGTTCTTCATCTTCTGCAGCACAAGGCCCGGCAATAATAAATGGATTTGATTGAGAGAAAATGTTCATATTGTAAAGATAATTCGTAGATAGTAAGTGCGAAAATTATAATTCAGATTTAGCTGTTTTTTTCTAAATAGGTTATTGATAAAGACTACCTTTTTGTCCTCAATTTGAATAAAAAAATCCTTGCTGTTGAGGCAAGGATTTTTTTATATTTTATATAAATATTATTTACTCCACAAAGAAGGCAATGCTGAGCCAGAACCAAATTCGTTCACGAAGCCATTGTTATCTGTTACTTTATAGTAAAAATTCATAATTGCATGCTGAAAATAATGCTGATTTAACGGGTTTGTGTCAGTGATAGTTGCCCAACCTTCTACTTTATATCCGTTTGAAAATATTTGTAAAGGTACTGTCAGGGTATCTTTATAAGCAACGCCTATTACAGGTTCAGTAAATTTATTTTGAAAATTAATGATTTTTACTTCATTTATTTTATCTCCATTTTGGATACTAATTGCATATTGAGCAACAGGAGTTATGGTTCCATCTTCATTAATATTCCAAATTCCTTTGAATTTCTCTCTGGTAATCGTTTCGCAGTGCTCGCCTTCATAACCCGTTTGGCACATACAACTTCCATCTTTGCATGTTCCTCCATAGGCACAACTTACGTTTTTGCATACATCAGGTTCGCAAGCATTGAATAATACAGCACTAAACAATAATAATGTGCTTAAAGAAGTAATGATTATATTTTTCATGATAAAAACGTTTTCAACAAGTGTAAATATATAATTTTTTTTTGAAATTTATTTATTTATAGAATATCTCTTTAAAAGACTGATCCCAAATCCGATAATCATAATAACCGTACCAATCCATAAAACATTAATATACGGGAAAAGAATGGCTTTCATGATCACATAATCGTTCATTGCACTTGGTTGTTTAATTTCTACAACAGCCGTTCCATCATCGGGATGTATTTTAGACAATCTTGTATATAGGTTATACTCTTTTATAGTGTCTTCTATAAGAACTTCATCTTGATTTCTGATCACATAAATCGGTTTTGAAGATAAAGTTTTTCCTGTTAAATCATGTACTTCCAAATTGGCTGCTACGGCAATATCACCTGTTTGAGCCGTATAATTTTTGTTCGTTACAGAAGTTTCAAACCCTTTAAATAATATGTAACCATTTGAAAAATATATACTATCACCCACTTTTACATTTTTTGATTGATAGCTAGTTGTGTCTTTGTTTTTTGATTTGTCTACTGTCGATGTTATATAGGTGAAAATGTCATGAGTAAGATAATGTCTTGTGTCTGGGCTAGAAACTAAACCCATTTTAGGATTTATTTGGGCATTCGGTTTCAATATAAACTGCTCAGTAATCCGTCCTGTATCTTTTTCTCTTTTTTGAAATTGAATATTGTAATAATGATTTGGTTCTGCAACTGTATCTCCTAAATAGGTTAAATAATAGCTGTCCATTGTAACCGGAATATTTTTAAAAAGTAAAATATTTTCTCGGCTCTCTTTTTTATTTTCTTCTTTGGTTTTTTTGCCCATTTCAAAATCTACTCCTAAACGATTGATAGAAATAACACGTTTATTATAACCAGAAATTAAGATGCCTATCATCATTAATCCGAAACCAATATGTGCAATGGAGCCTCCCCATTTGATTGCTTTCCATTTTATAACGTTGATGATATAAAATAAATTGGCAACAACCGTAAGTATAGACGCAAATAAAAATAATTGAAAAGGAACTCTCGTAAATTCTTGTAAGTATGCAATTAGAATGGTAAGAGCTAAAGAAATGATTGTTGGAATTGCAATTTTTTTTCCAACTTCTTTCAGATTACTGTCTTTAAATTTCAAATAATGAATAAGAGCTGTTCCTAACAATACAATCAACGTGATCCAAATTTGAATTTTATTATAGTGGGTTATTGGATCTGTGATGGTTAATTTTGTTCCAAACATTTTATTCCAAACAGGCATTGATGTTGTATAGGTAATTTGTACAACCGAAATCATTAAAACCAAGGCACCAATAAACATCCAAAATTCTCGAGAAGCAAGGGCTTCTTCTTCTTTTTTATGATCAGGTATTTTTTTGAAATTTTTAAAAAATAAGAATAGGCCTAATCCCAAAAATAAAAATACAAATAAAATTAAATGGTAAAATATGGATTGCCCTTCACCCGTAAATGCATGAACGGATGTATCTCCTAAAATGCCTGTACGGGTTAGAAAAGTAGAATATAAAACCAATGAAAATGAGAAAATAAAAAACAACAAGGTTGATTTTAAAGAGTATCCCGTAGCTTTATAAATCATCGTAGTATGCATTCCTGCTATCATAATAATCCAAGGAACTAGCGAGGCATTTTCTACAGGATCCCAAGCCCAATATCCTCCGAAGTTTAAACTCTCATATGCCCAAGCTCCGCCCATCATAATACCTGTCCCTAAAACCATTCCAGAGAAAACAGACCAACGTAAAAGAGAAGGGGTTAAGTCTTCATAATCATTTTTCCAAAGAGCTGCTAAAGCATATGCAAAAGGAAATAGGGTAGATGCAAAACCTAAAAATAAAATAGGAGGATGAATTACCATCCAATAATTTTGTAGCAAAGGGTTTAAGCCATTTCCATCTTGAATAAAATCTAAATAATTGGGTTGAGAAAAAATAGGGGCATTGCTCATTTGATCTCTTAATAAAAGAAAAGGAGAACTTCCTACTTTTTCACCAAAGAAATACAAGCCAATTAACATTGAGCTCAAAATTATTTGAACTAAACTCACTATGGACATCACGGGTGCTTCCCATTTATTTTTTCTGTATAATAAGAAAATTCCCAAAACAGCATGCCAAACAGACCACAATAAGAAACTTCCTTCTTGGCCTTCCCAGAAACATGACAATAAATATTTAAATGGTAGCGCTTTGCTTGAATGTGCCCAAGCATAATTGTATTCGAAATAGTGATTGAAAATGATATAGAATAAAATACTAAAAATTGAGAAAACAGAAAATGCGTGTACAAAAAATGAAGTACGTCCTATTTTTCTCCAACTTTGTTGACCTTCTAATATTTTTGAATTGGCCGATGCCATAAACGAAATAGCAGAAACGAGTGAAGCCACAAAAGATAGGATTACAAAAAATTGTCCAATTTTTCCTGGTAATAGATGTTCGTTTAAAAAGGGGGTGCTCATTTTTAGTTTAGAATTTAAGTGTTGTAGGTAATTTAAGATGCAAGCGGCAACTACATTTTAATTAGTAGTCTATTTTTTTACATCAACTTTTTGTTCCCAATGCAACTTGATCTGTTTTATATTTAGATGGGCATTTCATTAAAATTTTATTGCATTTAAATTCTCCATTTTCCATGGTGCCTGTCATCGTTAATTTTTCACTGCGTTCAAAATCTTGTGGTTTTGTACCTGTGAAATTTACTTTTTTTATAACACCTGCATCATCTTTTGCAAAAAAAACAAAATGGTTCGGATCTTTAATTGGATCATACTCCATTTTGTTATTTATGGTATCCAATTTGGCAATAATTTGAAATTCTTTTCCTGGTTTAGCTTCAGCAGTTGCAAAAGTTTCATAACTGCTAAAATCGCCTACCATGCTCAATATAAATCCTAATGCAACTGCAATAATAACTAATGCGAATATGCTTGATTTTTTCATCGTGTTTATTTTTTTATAGTTAGTTATTTTATGGTATATCAGTTTTGCTTT
>CANGUS010000070.1 GCA_947457085.1 Bacteroidota bacterium | reverse complement strand
ATAACTATTTTTCTGCCTGCAAAAATGTTGATATTATTCATTAATGATTAAATATATTTATTTCTGAATGAATTAGGTGCTTTTGTACCATATTTTTTATCATCAAAACAATTTATAAATTTTCTTTTATTCATGTTGCATCTAATGTTATTAATTGATGTTGGAGTATACTATTCATTCATTTTTAAGTATTCAACTTGGATTTTTAGGTGATACATGTTTTATTAATAAAGCGCCTGTTATAATCACTAAGCAGATAGATAAATGACTTATATTGATATTTTTAGTGATAAAAGCCATTATTAAAAAAGCAATTATCAGTATCAAACAAACTATAATTTTTATCAAATTGAAATTCATATTATTCATTTTTTGCCACTTTTATTTTGTTTGCTGTAGTTGCTTTTTATTCGGATATAAAACTATTTTAATTACCATTTGAGTGAATTAGCTTAGAGTTACTTTAGCGTATCATTGTTCTTATTGTCCTTGTCCTAATGAGTAAGCTGCTTTGCCATCAAATTCATACAGATTCTCTGTTTTTATAGTATCAATATTGTGATTGATAGCGTTAGTCAAAAGAGCTATAATGTCTGTCTTTTGTAATTCAGAACTTTCTTCTGATTTAAATCTACATCTCCAATGATCTGTGCAAAAGGTTTCTTTAAAACCCTCAGGCCATACTTTTATTCCACGATTAGTGATCATGTTTAATTTTATTCCATTATTTTCAATCAGTTTAATCTTGTCAGCCAATTCATTTGGATTAGTGCCATTCCATTGAACAAAAACATCCACACCTACTAGCTTTTTATTTGCAGCTGGTTTACGCTGATATTTTGGAAGGATAAGGGCAGAGTTGTTTGCATAAGAAACAGCTTTAAGTAAAGAAGGTTTTTGTCCGAGATTTGCAATTACAGCTTTTGCAAATTCCTTTGTGCCTAATTTTACTTTACTGGTTCCTTCTTTAAATATATCTTCGGTATGATGGCCATCTTCTAATGTTTTAAGCCATGCATTTTGAACTTTTTCAGCAATTTCTGTTTGGCCAATATGATTTAACATCATAACAGCACCTTGTAATAAACCAGATGGATTAGCCACATTTTGTCCTGCTATAGTAGGTGCAGAGCCATGAATTGCTTCAAACATTGAACACTCTTCGCCAATATTTGCTGATCCAGCTAAACCAACAGAACCCGTTATTTGTGCGGCCACATCGCTCAACACATCGCCATATAAATTCGGCATAACGATTACATCAAAAACTTCAGGTGTATCTGCTAATTTAGCAGCACCAATATCTATAATCCAGTGTTCGTTTTCTATTTCAGGATATTCTTTGGCAATCTCATCAAATACTTTATGAAACAATCCATCAGTTTGTTTCATAATATTGTCTTTAGTAAAGCAGGTTACTTTTTTACGATTTTGTTGTTTGGCATATTCAAAAGCATAACGTACTATTTTCTCGCAACCTGGTCTGCTAATCAATTTAAGACATTGTACAACTTCATCAGTTTGCTGGTGCTCAATTCCTGCGTATAAATCCTCTTCATTTTCTCTCACAATTACCAAATCCATTACAGGGTGTTTTGTGCTTACAAAGGGATGTAAACTCATGCACGGCCTAACATTAGAATATAGGCCAAGAAATTTACGTGTGGTCACGTTTAGACTTTTATATCCGCCACCTTGTGGTGTTGTGATTGGTGATTTTAGAAAAATTTTATTTTTCCTTATTGTGTCCCATGATTCTGATGCGATACCAGATGGGTTGCCTGCTAGATACACTTTTTCACCAACTTCAATTTCGTCTATTTCTAATTGAGCGCCTGCGGCTAAAATAATATCTAAAGTAGCGGCCATAATTTCTGGACCAATGCCATCGCCTTTTGCAATTGTTATTTTTGTCATAATTTTTTTATTTTAAATGAAAGAAATTTTTTGTCGGTTTTAAATTTATTAGATAATCGTTATTTACAAGCAGTGTTGTACTACATGTAAAAGTCTTGTAGTTATGATCAACAAGCCAAATAATAGTTTCAGTTGATCAAATTATATTTATTGAGACTTATTCAATTAGATAGGGTGCTTTCCCATCTGTAATTATTACTTTACTATTCGGTGATTTTGATAATTCAATAAAGGCTTCAATGCTCCTTATTTTGATAATTTGATCTGTTAATCCTTCCGATAAAATTTTTTGAGCATCTTTTGTTCCAGAAGCTTCAATTATTTTCCTTTCTGCTTCTAATTTTTCTTGTTGAAGAATAAATACCATTTTCATAGCATCTTGTTCTGCTTGTAATTTTTGTTCTATCGAATTTGATAATCCATCTGGTAATTTTATACTTTTCATTAAAACAGATTGGATAATTATACTTTGATCAGAGAGGGTTTCGCTCATCTTTAACTTGATGGCATTTTCAATTTCTGCCCGCATGCCTGAATGCATGTCTTTAGCATAATATTTAGAACAAACATCTGCAGAAGCAGAACGGAAAACATTGGATATAATCGTTTTATATCCAAGCCCAATATTTTTAATTACTTTAGGAACATTATTTTTATCTATTTGATAGAGAATAGATATTTGAGCTATAACACTTAATCCTTCTTTACTAGGCAAACTCAGCGATAATTCAATATCATTTATTTGAATATTTGTTCTAATTACTTTAGTTATAAATGGATTATACCAAATAGCACCTTGAAAATGACTGGTTTTGGATAATTTACCAAGTTTTTGTTTCACACCTACTTCTCCTGGTCTGATAACAGCACAACTTGTTAATACCATGGATGTTACTATTCCTAAAATTAATTTTGTATTTTTCAATGTATCTTATTTTATTTTTCACTGCAAATTTGACCATTTTAATTCATAAATATTTATTTATATTTGTAATATAAACCATAAAAATATTTTATGAATTATACGTTAAATCAGTTACAGATATTTTTAAAAATTGTGCAAACCAAAAGCATCACCAAAGCTTCGGAAGAGTTGAATTTAACTCAGCCAGCGGTTTCTATTCAATTAAAAAATTTACAAGACCAATTTGAAATTCCTTTAACAGAGGTGGTTGGTCGTAAAATTTATATTACTGATTTTGGGCTAGAGATTGCAGACGCAGCGGAAAATGTAATCAATCAAGTGCATGCCATCAATTATAAGACATTAGCATATAAGGGTCAATTAACAGGGCGTTTAAAGATATCGGTCGTATCTACAGGAAAGTATGTAATGCCTTATTTTTTAACTGATTTTATGCAACAACATGCAGGTATCGAGTTATTAATGGATGTAACCAATAAAAATAAAGTGATTGAGAGCTTAGAGAATAATGAGATTGATTTTGCATTGGTTTCTATTTTGCCCAATACATTACATATTGAGAAACTCGATTTGCTTCAAAATAAATTGTACTTAGTAGGAAATACCCAAACAAACTTTAAAAAAGCAAAAAGTGCGAAAGAAATATTTAAAGATTTGCCTTTGCTATTTAGAGAAAAAGGTTCGGGTACTCGTCAAACAATGGAAAGCTTCATTGAACACAATAAAATTACTGCTTTAAAGAAGATGGAGTTGACATCTAACGAAGCAGTGAAACAATCCTTATTGGCTGGATTGGGTTATTCTATTATGCCGTTGATTGGTATTAAAAATGAATTGCATAATAATGAATTACAAATTATACCTATTAAAGGACTGCCCATTAAAACAACTTGGAGTTTAATATGGTTAAAAGGGAAAAAACATTCTCCGGTTTCTACCTCTTTTTTAGCGCATTTAAAAAAAGAAAAAACGCAAATTGTACAGGATAAATTTAGTTGGTACGAGCAGTATTAGATGATGATTGCTTTAGTTTGTTATGATTCGGTTCATTAATTTCTCAATCCTTTTGCTGCGTATAAATATACTTTGATAGCGCCTACAATAATGGGAGTTTCTATATATACAGGTATTTTATTTTGATCGTCAGTTACGTAAACAGTCATTTTCTCGCCTCCTGTAAAAATAGTTCCTTCAATGAGTTTGGGCCTAAATTTTAAAGTGTTATAGGTGCCAAATTTGGTTTTAATTTTTTCTTTACCTAAGTAGGTCAGGTAAATGGGATAAACCACATCATCTAAATACATGTTGAAATAAATTTTGTCATTTATTTTTGCTTTCGAAAAATCGATATTTCTAGCATAGTAAATTGAGGATAAAACATCTTGCACAGAAGCAGGTGTTTTAATTAATTTTTGGGTACTGATGGCGGTGTTGTTGGTTTGATTAAAAATCGTTTGGTGATATATTTTATTTTTTCCTTCCGACACGTTTCTAATAAATTTATAAGGCAACATAGTGGCTGTATCTACAAAACTTTCATACACATCACGCACCTTAAAAAACCAATCGTAGGAAGGATAGGTTTTTCCATTGCCCACAAAATGATAAACAGGTTTATTGTTTAATATTTCTAAGGTGTTTGAGAAAGTAACTTCCGCTGTGTTGGCATAAATACCCGCTAAAGTATAATATATTTTGTAGGTTAAAACCTCCCCAGATTGAGTGGTACTATTTGACGTTTTATTGCTAGAAGTTTGTGCAAAATGCACAAGTGGAAAAAATAAAAAGAGATAGACGATTGCAATTTTGGCGAAAGAAACCATATTTAGTAATCGTTTGGCACATCTAACTCAAATCCTTTTTCACCTGGTTCTTCATTTTCCAAAACTTCTTGCTCACCTCTAGATACGTTCATAGTTGCTTCGGCACGTTGAATACTGATTTGATCAGCCGCATCGCATTCATCTAATCCTTCCATAGAAAGTGGTTTTTCAAATTGCTCTATGGTAGCATATTTTAATTTATCATTGGCTTGAAGTTGTTTAAAAAATTCTCCCCAGATAGGCATGGCCGCACGAGCACCTTCACCCAATCCTACACCAATAAATTTATCATCGCACCCAACCCAAGCACCGGCTAATAATTGAGGTGTGTATCCAATAAACCAAGCATCGGACTCGCTGTTGGTTGTTCCTGTTTTACCGGCACATTCGCCTTTGATATTCCACCCTGGCTTTAATCGTTTACCTGTTCCAAACAATACGGTTCCTTGCATCATACGGATCATTTTATAAGCCGTTTTTTCATTAATTACTTCTTTTCTTTCAGGTACAAAATTCTCTAATAAATTGCCATTTCTGTCTTCAATACGAGTAATGTAAACGGGTTTGGTATTAATTCCATAATTCGGAAACATAGTGTAAGCCCTCAACATTTCAATGATTGAAATATCATCCACACCCAAACAAACCGAAGGCACAGAAGTCATTTTACTCACGATACCAAGCTTGGCTGCAAATTCTACAAAATGTTCAATCCCAACCAATTTTAAAATAGCAACGGTGGCATTGTTTTTTGAGTAGGCTAAGGCTGTTTTAATTGGCATAGAACCACCAGCTTTATCTGGCCCGTACCAACCATGACCAGGGAAAAATGTTTTGTTTAATGAAACTGCTTGGCAGGGAGAATACCCGTTGTCGATTGCTAAACAGTATAAAATAGGTTTAATGGTAGATCCTACTTGACGTTTTGTATTGATATTGCAGTGGTCATATTGGAAGTATTTGTGATTGATACCCCCTACCCAAGCTTTCACTTCACCCGTTGCAGGGTCAACCACTAAGAAACCTGTTTGTACAAATCCTTTCATGTATTTAATGCTGTCAATAGGAGAAATGGTGGTATCTTTTTCGCGTTTTGCATTCCAAGCAAACACTTTCATGCGGGTTTTTGTATTGAAGATTTTCATGATTTCTTCTTCACTTAAACCTTCTTCTTTCAAGGCTTTGTAACGGTCGCTTTCTTTGATGGCACGGTTTAAGGTTGATTTATGTTTTTCCCAACCTTTCGCACTAACCGATCGCATTTTACCCCACATTTGTTTTTCAACCGCTCGTTCAGCCATTGCTTGCATTGTGGTATCTATGGTGGTGTATATTTTCAATCCATCTTTGTATAAATTCAATCCTTTGGTTTTGCACCATGCTTTTACATCTTGCTCTACAACTTGACGAAAATAAGGAGCCACGCCTGTATGATGAGAATCGCTCATAGGAGAAAAATCTAAGACAATTGGTTTTGCTTTTAATGCTTGTGCTTCGCTGGCAGATAATTTAAAGTTTTTAACCATTTGGTCTAACACCGTATTGCGTCTATCTTTTGTTTTTTCTGGGTGTTTAACAGGGTTATACATCGAAGAGCCTTTCAACATACCAACCAATAAAGCAGCTTCTTCTGTATTCAAGTTTTTAGGTAATTTATTGAAATAAGTTTTTGCGGCACTTTTAATTCCGAATGAATTGTAACCCCAAGGAACGGTATTTAAATACAAGGTTAGAATTTCTTCTTTGGTTAAGTTTTTTTCTAATTTAACCGCTACAATTTGCTCTTTCAATTTTTCACGTAAACGAGCAAAAATATTTCCCGAACCTTGATCTAGTAATGCTTTTGCTAATTGTTGAGTGATTGTACTAGCTCCTCCACTGGGGTTAAAAGTAATTACGCCAAATAAAGCACGACCAATCGCTTCAGCATCTATGCCGCTGTGTTCATAAAAACGTTCATCTTCGGTAGAAACCAATGCATCAAATACGTTGGGAGAAATTTCTGCATATTTTACAGGTTCTCTATTTTCTAAATAGAGTTTACCAATAACTTTTTCTTCGTTAGAATAAATTTCGGATGCAGTGGCAGATTGAGGATTTTCTAATTCTTCCATTTTAGGCATATAGCCCATCCAACCAGCATTTATCATCCATATCATTAGATTAAATCCAACGATACCAATTAATAAACTTATCCATAAAAATTTTATACTTCGTTTCATAATTTTCAATGTTACTTCAACCCCCAAAAATACAGAGGCAATTGAATTACAAAGCTATTAAAACGAATGTTACAAAAAAACTAAAAATTTAAACCAGCGTAATAATATTTACTTCTAGAAAAATTTCATCTAATCATTTAAGGAGCTGCTTATTAAATAAAAAATAGTTGACAAGTGATTTCCAAAAGGTATACAAATCGGGCATTTGAAAACGAAAAGACGCATTCATTAATTTATTGCCATCAAAAAAAAGCGACCCAAAAAAATCTGAATCGCTGTTAATCACTAAAAAACCCAAATCTATGCCAAAACAGGTGCGTTTAATCTAAATCCATTTCCATGAATATTGACAATCTCTACTTGTTCATCTTCTTTTAAAAACTTGCGCAATTTGGCAACATATACATCCATACTTCGACCATTGAAATAGGTATCGCTTCCCCATATTTTTTTCAATGCATCTTCCCTGGCTGTTAAATCATTCATATTTTCACAAAACATTTTTAACAGCGCATTTTCTTTAGGAGATAAAATATGTATTTCTCCACCACTTAAACTTAACTCACGCAACTTGCTGTTAAAGTTAAATTTGCCAATTTTAAATTCAAAAGTTACATTTTGCTTGTCAGATGCTTCTGTATTTCGCTTAATGATTGCTTTTATTTTGTGCAATAAAATTTCACTGTCAAAAGGTTTTAAAATATAATCATCCGCACCTAAACGATACCCATTTAAAATATCTTCTTTTAAATTTTTTGCTGTTAAAAAAAACAAAGGAACATCTAAATCAATATTTCTTATTTCCTCTGCTAATGAAAAACCATCTAAATTAGGCATCATCACATCCAAAAGGCACAAATCAAACTTTTCTCTTCTGAAAGCAGCTAACCCTAAAATTCCATCACGAGCCAATTCAACTTCATAATCATTTAGTTCTAAATAATTTTTTAATACCCTTCCAAAATTAGTGTCATCTTCAACTAAAAGTATTTTAGATTTTTCGATCACTTCAATTTCTGTGTTTTCCATGTTTATTAATTTCTACTATCAAAAGTAAGGCAGCTTTTTACGTTCGGGCTTATTTGAAACGTAATATTTTGTTAAAAAACAAATAGTCAAAAAAATATTCTAATTTCACAGCGCATGATTTTAACATTCGCATGGCGATATCTTAAAGGGAAAAAATCTACTCAAGCAGTTCAAATTATTTCTTGGGTGAGTGTGGCTGCCATGGCTGTGGGAACTGCGGCACTTATTATTGTGCTTTCTGTTTTTAATGGTTTCGAGGGTTTTATTAAAGAACTTTATTCCGACTTTTATCCTGAAATAAAAATTACTGCAGCTGTTGGTAAAAATTTTCAATTTTCTGAAGACGATAAATTAAAATT
>CANGUS010000069.1 GCA_947457085.1 Bacteroidota bacterium | reverse complement strand
CAGTGTAAAAATACAATGAATTATGAATTTTAATTTTATTAAAAAATTTAATGAACCATTTTATTGGCACAGCTTGAGCTTGCAAAGGCTTCAGGCTTGGTTTTAAAAGCAAACCCCATTCCTAAAATGTAGCCTGTGGCTTCACTTAATGCTACATTGCTTTTAAATTGTGGATTCGTGTTAATGTCAGCATGTACTTCCATATCTACATCATATTGTGTAAATAATTCACATAGTTCGTAAGCAATTTCTATACTTTTTGAAACCTCCATAATCATTCTTTCTTTGATAGAATAGTTGACTGTAGATTGCTCATTATGAATAAGCATAAAACCACCTTTTCCTTTTCTTAAAAAAACAATAACAGTCGCAAACTCTGTATAATCGCCTTTAACTTGTGAGTCTGTTCCTATGCAAACTTTCAGTTTATTTCCTAATTCGTGTTCTCTAATAATGATTTTTTCTACCGAAAATTTAATGGGTTCTTGTATGGATTGACCGTTAAAATTACGCCACATCATGATTATAAATTTTTAGTTGATAGGATAAATTTACGAAGGAGTTTTGTTAACAGTCAAATATAAATAATACCAAATTGTGAACAATCTAGAATAACTAAATAAAGAACCAACTACTTATTCTAGGTTAAAAATTTGGTGCCTATTCGGAATTTCTATGTCCTTAAAACCTTTTTTTAGCAATCGATTTCTAAATTCTTCTTGCACATCGTATTCGCCGTGCACAATGAATAATGACTTTACAAGTGAGGATTTTTGGCAAGCTATAAATTGGCATAAATCATCATAATCGGCATGTGCACTCATGCTTTTGATGGATGCTATATTGGCTTTTACTTGAAATTCCTGCGTGTATATTTTTACTTCTTTTTCACCCCTCATTAATTTAGCTCCTAAAGAATGATATTCACAAAAACCGGCCATTAAAATGGTATTTCTAGGATTTTCAATATTATTGGCAATGTGGTGTTTAATTCTGCCTGCTTCTGCCATGCCTGATGCAGAAATAATAACCATGGGCTCCTTTTTGTTATTTAGTCGTTTAGAATCTTCCACATCCGTAATCATATGCAAGCCTTTAAACTCAAAAGGGTATTTATCTTCTTTCATTAAACGCACCACTCGTTTATTATAAAGCTCGGCATGGCGTTTAATAATTTCGGTTGTTTTTACAGACAATGGGCTGTCTACATAATAATTCAAATCTGGCAATCTGCCGTCTACTTCTAATTTGTTTAAAGCAAATAAAATTTCTTGGGTTCTACCTACGCTAAAAGCCGGAATAATTAATTTTCCTTTATTTTCTATGCAAGTTTCAAGAATATGATTGTATAGTTCATCATCCGTATTTGCTATGCCTTCATGCAATGAATTGCCATAAGTACTTTCTAAAATAATATAGTCCGACTGAGGAAATTCTTCAGGAGAACAGAGAATAACATCTCTGTAGCGCCCCACATCACCACTAAAAGTTATGGTGGTTACTTTTCCGTTTTCTTTAATTGTGATATGAACAGCGGCACTTCCTAAAATATGTCCTGTATCGGTATAGTGAAATGAAATATCGTCGTCTAATTTATAATGCTTGCCGTAGGGTACTTTTTCAAATAATGGAAAAACATTATTGGCATCAGCAATGGTGTACAAGGGAGAAATAGGGGGTAATCCTTTGGCCATTTTTCTTTTGTTTACATAGGCAATATCTGCTTCTTGTATAAAAGCAGAATCTTTCAATAAAATGGTAGTTAAATCGGCTGTAGCAGGTGTACAAAATATTTTACCTTGATAGCCTTCTTTCACTAATTTGGGCAATAAGCCTGAATGGTCAATATGAGCATGAGAGAGAATCATGTAGGTAATTTCTGTAGGATCAAAACCAAATTGCTGATTGTGCTCTAAGGTTTCTGCTCCTAAGCCTTGAAAAAGCCCACAATCTAATAGAATTTTTTTTCCATTATTTAAATGAATAATGTGTTTTGAACCGGTTACTGTTCTAGCAGCGCCGTGAAATGAAATCTTCATATTTGATATTTTTAGGTTAAAATCTAACGAAATATAGTATATTAGCGTCTAGTTTGAGGTAAAGATAGGTGAATTCGAAAAATATAAAGTTACATACTTTAAATTTTATATTGGAAATTCATTTATGCTAAAATAAAATTATATATGAAAATTGTACAAAGTATTTTAATCTTGTTAATTCTAGTTGTTGGGATCAGCAGTTGTAAAAAATATAATCAAATAGATAATGGATCCACTGTTAAAACGCCCTATTCATTGTATATTGGAGGCTACAACGGTACATTAAAAAAAACAAACGATGCACTTTATTTTAGTACATTATTTTATACTGACAATTCGATGATTCGTCAAATAGTAATTGCAGATAGCGTGATTAGCTGCATAAAACAAAATTTTTATTATAGTAAAGACGATGGAAAATTTTTACAACTTAGTAGTAATTTTGGAAAAGTAAGGAAGTCATTATCTGCAAAAGATTCTTTTTATAATTATTTTATTCCAAATGTGTCTTATTATAATGACAATGATTTAACTGTTTATTTGTGTACAGAGTCAGGAATTAGATACAGTAAAGATTTTGGAAAATCATTTACTGCAGATAACAATTGGGCAGCCACTCCAGATCTACCTCGTTCAATAACTCGTACCAATAATTTAGATTTATATGCAATGAAAGGTGATACATTGTATGAAAGAAAACAATCTGTATCACCAAGTCCATGGAATCCTTGGACACAAGTAGTTGCCGTTTCGCCAAATACTTTGCCAGTTTCAAATAGTTGGTATATCAGCCATTCACATGACAGTTTGTTTGCTATTGATTTTAAAGGTACTGAAGGCGTTTATTTTAGTGCAGATAAAGGATTAAATTGGTATGTAGGAAAACAATTATTGCCAAATACCCACGAAATATTATTTGGAAAAGAAGTATTTGGTAAATTTTATATTGGTTTAGATAGTGCAGGTTTATTTAGCTTCAGTGGAAATCAATTTAAATCTATTGGAAAGGGGATTCCTTGGTATGCAAAAGTGAGCGACATTATCGGCAAAACAGTTCGCTATCGAACAGATGCAATCAGAAACTATTGGTTTTGTGCTACCGATCAAGGGTTATATATCAGTGAAACGGATGGTACTGATTGGAAATTGGTACTACCAGGACAATGGAGTACACTACGTTAACGATGTTTCGTTTAGTAGTTATGAAGGTGATTGTTACAGTATTGTTTCTTCTAATCTCTCTATTTACAAGGGCTCATGATTCGTTGGTATTGGTGAAGTCAATTCCTATTGAGGCTCGACTATTTACAACAGACTTAATTGGCAATTGCTATGTGATTAAAGAAAATAATTTTTTAATAAAATACAATTCATCAGGTGATAGTGTTGCACAATTTAATGAAGTAAAAAAAGGGAAAGTAACACAAATAGATGCAACCAACCCTTTGCGTATTCTATTGTATTATGCCGATTTTAATCAAATCATTATTTTGGATAATATGCTTTCAAAAAAACAGGTTTTAAAATTAAATACGATTGGTATTTTTAATGCGCCTTGCATGGCAAATTCAATGGATGGAAATATTTGGGTATTTGATCAAGCATCTAATAATTTATTGAAGTTAGACAATCAATTGGCCTTGTTATCGACAACTAATTTGAGAAACATGTTAACTGAAACTATTGATCCCATTTACATGGTAGAACAAGAGCGCAATTTATTTATGGTAGATTCTTTACAAGGTATTTATAAGTTTGATTTATATGGATTTTACAATACAACTTATCATTTTAAAACAAAAGCGGTTCAATATTTTAATGGTTATTTAGTGTATCAACAAATTCCCTTCTTGTTTTCATATCAAACACAAACTATTTTGGAAAAAAGAATTTTACTGCCAAACCCTGCTTCTATTTTGCAAGTAAGAATAGAAAGAAATAAACTATTTATTCTTCGAAAAAACACTTTAGACATTTATGATTTAATTCAATCATAATCCATTTATTTTTGCACTTCCAATTTTGAAAAAATATTTATTAAACATTCTTTTCATTTTTCCTTTTTTTTTGCAAGCGCAAAACAAAAGAGGTTTTTTATTTAATATAAGTGAAATTCCTTATTCACACCTTCACATACGAAAAATAACTTTTTCTGGTAATCAAGTAACTAAAGAAAAAATTATTATTCGGGAAATGAGTATTCAGGAAAAAGACAGTGTCCAAACTAAAAAATTAGAAGAAGAACTTATTTACAATCAAGAACGAATTCTTAATCTTCAATTATTTTCTACTGTAAATTATCAAGTAAATATTGTGGAAAAGGATAGCATTGATATTCATTTTACAGTAACAGAGTTAATGTATTGGATTGCTAAACCCATGTTTTCATTGGCAGACAGAAATTTTAATGTTTGGTTAAAAGAACAGCATTTGGCTTTTGATAGAACTAATTATGGAGGTGAAATTACTCGAAGAAATTTTAGAGGCCGAAATGAAGAAATAATAACGTCTATTCAATTAGGGTACAATAAATTTTTCGGATTTTCTTATAAAATTCCTTACATCGATAAAAATTTAAAACATGGATTAGGCATTTCGGCATCCTATTTGACTGGCCGGGAAGTGAATTACGAAACACAAGAAAACAAATTATTATTTTATAGAAATGATCAATATCCACATTTAAAATTACAAGGGAAGTTGCATTATTTTTATAGAAGAAAATATACAACCGTTCATGAAATTCAACTGAGTTATAATCATTATGAAATTACACAAGGTTTATTTGATAAAAATCCAGATTACTTAGAAGGGAAAACTAAGATAAAATATTTTGAGCTTGCCTATATTCATCAATATAATAACACCAATGTAAGAGTATATCCATCCAAGGGTTTAGAAATAAAGACTACCATCATGAAAAGAGGTTTAGGAATCGATAAAGATGTTAATCGATTTGAAATTATCAATCAAACTTCATTTTTTCAGCCAATTTGGAATAATATTTCTGCCTCCTTCATTTTTAGAGGCCGTTATTCCTCCCCTCAGCAACAACCCTATTTATTTAACAGAGCATTGGGTTTTAAAAATGATTTTATTAGAGGCTATGAGTATTTTGTAATCGATGGAAGTCATTTCGCTTTGCTGAGAGCTAATATTAGGCTTCGAATTATTGATCAAATAGTTCATCATAACTTATTTAAAATTTCAAAATATATACCCATTAGAGTTTATGGTAAAATTTATAATGACATTGGATATGTTTACAACAAGTATCCTGAAACGAGCTTTTTAAATAATAAACTATTGGATGGATATGGTGCAGGATTCGATATTTTGGTGTCGTATTATTTAAAATTTAGAATAGAATATAGTTTTAATCATTTAAATCAAAAAGGACTATTTTTACATGGTTCTAAAGAATAAGTTATGCAAATAGCCATCTATAATCGTGCCCTAAGTGAAGATGATTTTTCAATCTATCAAAAAATATTTGCAACACTTTCGCGCTATGATATAAAACCTGTAATTTTTGCACCATTTGTAGAAAAGTTAAAAGCGTTTAATTCCTTACCAGAAATTTTTGAAACATTTTCTGATGAAAAACCATTGACCAATAAAGTAAACTTTTTATTTAGTTTTGGTGGAGATGGAACTTTATTAGACACTGTGAAATATATAGGTGATAAAAAAATACCTATTTTAGGAATTAACTTAGGACGATTGGGTTTTTTAGCGTCAACAAAAATGGAAGAAATAGAATTTGCAATCGATTCATTGCAAAAAGGTGCCTATTTATTAGATAATAGAACCCTCATTCATTTAGATGCTAGCGTTCCTATTTTTAAAGAATTTCCTTATGCGTTAAATGAGTTTTCTATACATCGAAAAGATAGTTCATCATTAATAAAAATTCATACCTATTTGAATGGAGAATTTCTGTGTACTTATTGGGCAGATGGTTTAATTGTTTCTACACCAACAGGTTCAACTGGTTATTCATTGAGTTGTGGCGGGCCAATAATTTTTCCGCAAGCGAATAGTTTTGTAATTACCCCCGTAGCACCTCATAATCTAAATGTCAGACCATTGGTAATATCAGACAAAAGTGTTGTTTCATTTGAGGTAGAAGGAAGAGCTGAGAAATTCTTATGTACACTCGATTCTCGATCAGAAACGATAGATAGTAGCGTTTCTTTAGCTATCCGCAAAGAAAACTTCGATATCCAATTGGTTCGATTAGAAGGGCAGAATTTCTTGCACACACTACAAACCAAATTGTATTGGGGTGTAGATAGTAGAAATTAATTTTATGATTTATTTTTAAAGAAATTGACCACTAAAAAACTATTCACTAATCACAATTGTGTAGTTTTCCATCACTGCATTGTACAACATTTTTTTACAAGCAACATCAGCAATTTCATTCGCCTCTTCTTTAGAATTTGCTTCAATAGTTAAGGTAATTTGTTTACCAATGCGTACATTTTGAATGGCATTTAATTGTAATCGATGTAGGCTTTCATTAACTGCTTTTCCTTGTGGGTCCAACAATTCAGTTAATGGCATAATAGTGATGTGAGCTGTAAAAATCATGATTCTAACGGTTTATGTGCAAATGATAATGAAATATAAAGTAAAAATGAAAACGGAATCGCTAAACTTTGTAAAAAAGGAATAGCCAATAACGTTAATACCAACCATGTAACTTGTGGCCAATATTTACTGATTGAAAACTGTGAAAATTTAAGGGTAAATAATTTAAAATGGCTAACCATTAACCAACATAAAATACCAATAATGGTATATAAAATCCATGGGTTAATGAGTGCATTTCCAATGCCTAATGGATTTTGTAAAATAATAATAGGAAGGGATGCAACCACCAATCCATTTGCAGGAATTGGCACACCAGTAAAATAAGAAGTCGTAGTAGGCGCATTATTAAATCGAGCTAAACGCAATGCACCAAAACAAGCCACCAAAAAAGCAGGGCTTACTGCCCAAATAGAAATGTCCATGGCAGAAGGATATTGCATCCAGGCAGACCATAATAATTTCATTAAAATCATACTAGGCGCTACACCAAATGAAACGATATCAGCCAAAGAATCTAAATCTTTCCCAATTGGAGAAAAAACTTGTAACCATCTAGCAGCCATACCATCCAACAAATCAAAAATTGCCGCAATGAAAATACAAAGACTAGCATAATACACTTGAGAAGTACCACTCACCCAAAATTTTTCTCCATTGAGTTCCCCTACAAAGGGTTGCGTATGTAAAGTAAAAACAATTGCCATACAACCCATAAAAAGATTGCCAAGCGTGAGTATATTAGGTAAGTGTTTCATTTAGAAAGGCAAATATAAAGTAAAAAAAGGAAGGTTAGATTTCAGAAATAAATTTTTCAGTTTTTAGCGCTACGCCATCCCAACTGTAATCATTTTTGTGTACTTTTCTATAATGATTAATATTTTCTTTGAATAGATCTAGTTTAGAAATAAAGATTTCAAATTCATTTTTTATATTTTTTATGTCAATACACATTCCAATCTGATTGTCTTTAATAAATTCTTGTCCTGGAATATCAGTTGTGAAAATAGGTAGTCCTGTTGCCATGTATTCCAATGTTTTTAGAGAAGATATTTTCATATCATTTCTTTCAATTTCATAGATAACAATTCCAGCATCAAATTGAGAGTATATTTCTTTTAATTGATTGTATTTTACATAACCATGAAAAATAATATTTGCAGGAGAATTAGCTTCAATTTCTTTCCTAAGTGTTCCATCACCATACATATGAAACTCTATGTTCGGAAATTGATCAGCTAAATGGGGGATATATTTCGCTCCATCCCAAGGCGTAAATGTTCCTACATAAATAATTTTGATTTTAAAATCTAGTATATGTTGCTTTTCTAAAAAAAAACTGTTAGCAATTCCATTATTAATGGTAATTGTTTTTGCATTCGAAGTTTCTTTTGCAAAAATTTCAATTCCTTCACTTACAGCAATTGATCCTTTCGCTTGTTGCAAAAACTTAATTTCATTCCAACAGACAATTTTTTTGTACCATGATGGTTTTCTAGCAGATTCAACATCTTTTGCAGAAATACCATTTAATTCTAAAATAGGTTTAATTTTTAGCAATTTTAATGTAAAAAAAGTTAGCAAAGAATAACTACTCATTCTAATATAAACAATATCTTGTCTATGTTTTATTAATCTAAATGCAAGTATAAAATCAAAATATAATTGTCGAACCAAAGGAATGTTAGGCACTTTAATTTTATTCAATTTAAACTTTACAGGAAT
>CANGUS010000068.1 GCA_947457085.1 Bacteroidota bacterium | reverse complement strand
TCACTTCCTCCATATACTGGCGAACTCATTAATAATAAATCACCAGGTTTTAAAAACTCTAAAAGTACTGTTGTTATAGCCGACATACCACTTTCAAATACAGCACAATCTTCTGCTTCATCCCAAAGGCACAATCTATTTTCTAATATTTCTAAATCAGGATTATTGATACGACTATAAATTAATCCCATTTCTTCACCTTCATTTTTTGCTCGAATTCCATAAGCCACTTCAAAAAATGCCTTCCCTTCTTCTGCATTTTTAAAAACAAATGTTGACGTTTGAAAAATCGGACTTTTAATTGCTCCTTCTGAAAGTTCAGGCTTGTAGCCATAAGACATCATTAAACTTTCTGGACTCATTTTGTGTGACATATATTTGTTTTTAGTGTAAATATTTAGTTAGGTTTCTTTTGGGTAATTTAGAAATTTAGATGTTTAGAATTGAAGTATATAACAAAGTACTTACAAGTAAAAACTATTTTAAATTTTCATCAAAGTAGTCACTGATTTTTTGCATTAAATGCATCCTGTCTTTTCCTCTTACATTGTGTTCGTAACCTGGATAAACAAAATAATCTACTTGTACATTATCCGAAACAGCCTGTTTTAAAAATCTCAAACTGTGCTGCCAAACAACCGTTGCGTCATCTGTCCCATGGATTAATAAAAGCTTTCCTTGTAAGTTTTTAATTTTATTAAATAACAAACTAGTTGAATATCCTTCAGGATTTTCTTTAGGAGTATCCATATATCGCTCTCCATACATAATCTCATACATACTCCAATCTAATACCGGACCACCCGCTACGGCAGCTTTAAATATACCTGGGTTGCGCAACATAAATGAGGTAGTCATAAATCCACCAAAACTCCATCCATGTATCCCTAATCGATTGGTATCTATGTAAGGCAATGATTTTAAATAATTGATACCCACCAATTGATCTTGCATTTCTATGGTTCCCAATTGTCGATGTATAATGCTTTCAAACTCAAAACCACGATTCGCACTGCCTCTTCCATCTAACACAAATACAAAATATCCTTTTTGTGCCATATAATCATACCACAAATTTCCACTAAACGGAAATGCATCTTTATTTAATTGCACATGCGGCCCATTGTATAAATACACAATCGCCGGATAGCTTTTTGACTCATCAAAATCGATTGGATAAATTATTTTGCTATACAAAACAGTACCGTCATCCGCTTTCAATTCTTTCAATTCAACGTTTGCTGTTTGGTAATCAACTAATGGATTGGGTGCTGATAAAATATTGGTTGTGTCTCCCGTATGTACATTCACAAGATTGATATTTCTTGGAATATGTTGATTGGTATAATTATCTAGTAAGTAATTTCCATTGGCACTCAAAGTAGCTGTATGCGTAGCATCAACACTTGATTTCTTGTCAATTTTTCCAGTTTCTATATTAACAGTATAAATGTTTTTTTGTAACGGACTTTCTTTGCTGGAAGTAAATACAATCTCATTTGATTTTTTATTATACCCTAAAATTTCATTCACTATCCATGCTCCTTTTGTCAATTGCTTCATCAATTTTCCTTCTGAATTGTACAAATACAAATGTGTATAGCCATCGCGTTGACTCCAATAAATAAATTCATTCGCTTGGTCATTTACAAAATACAATGGATGTTGAGGCTCTACATATTTTTCGTTTTTCTCTTCTAATAAGGTCTTGATAAATTCTCCAGTTGATGCATTGTATTTATTTAACCAAGTATGATTTTGTGCTCTGTTAACGAGGTTGATATAGATATACTTTTCATCTGGGCTCCAAGTCACATTGGTTAAATATTGCTCTTTAGGCTCCCCCGTTTTTAAATAAATTGTTTTCCCTGTATTGATATGATACACTCCCAAAGTAACCTGATGAGACGTATTTCCTGCAAATGGATATTTTACCATCTTCACGGTAGCAGGTGTGTCCGACCAATTAACCACTGGATATTCAGTCACTGCAGTTTGATCCATTCTGTAAAATGCCAAGGCATTCCCTTTGGGAGACCAAAATAAACCATGATCTATGCCAAATTCACTTTGATGAACCGTAGTTCCGTAAACGATGTTTTTAGTTCCGTCTGTGGTAATTTGTTTTTCTATACCCGCTACATTTTGAATGTAAATATTATTGTTTACAGTATAAGCTAATTGTGTTTTTGTAGGTTCAAAAAATAAATTTTCAGCCTCTTTATCATACGATAATTTACGCAAAGGTTCATACCTTGAATTGGAAATTTGATACAAAGCATTTTCATTCATAAAATAAAATGCTTGGTTATTAACCCATTCAACAGCAGGCAATGATTTTAATTTCAAATTAGAAATTTCATTAATTCTTTCCAACGTAATTACCGTATCAACAGCTCCATTTACAGGATTAGTAGATACAAAACCTTTAAAATTGTCAGTAGAAATAGCTTGCGCATATTTTTCTGAACTGCCCATCCACTTCAATTGCTTTACATTTTTTACAGCCAACGTGGAACCCAAACCCAATACGGCCTCTTGCATAGTAAAGTTTTTTTGCTGAGCAAATAGTGTGGAGCTAATAAATAAAATGAATAGTATTAATTTTTGTTTCATATAACTTGCTTTTTAAAGATTTAATCGATGATTGTGATCCCATCAATTCGTTCAAAATGTTTTTTATTGGATGTAGCTATTGGAATTTTATGTGCAATGGCTATCGAGGCTATAAATAAATCTGCTATGTCGATTTGTTTACGTTTCTTTTTTAGTTCCGTATTCAATTTAGAGGCGATGTCGGCGGATTTTTCATCAAAAGAAAATATTTTAAAATTCTTAAACAGTGTGTTCCAAAACTCTAATTGATTGTCAGTGGCACCTGTGTATATTTCAAATTTAGTGATAGTAGATATTGAAAATGTATAGCCTTTATTTATTAATTCAACTAAAATTGTTTTTTCTTTATTTGGCTTTCTAAAATAATCTATTAAAATAGAAGTGTCTAATAAAATTAATTTGATCGCCATGAATTAATTGCTTTTCTATTGTTTTCAATCACATGGATTTCATTTGCTGTAGCTGTTGGTCCGTTTAATAATAATGACAATAGCTTACGATCATTTTTAGCAACTACTTTTTCTTTATTGATAACTGCTTTAAGCTTCTTCAATTTATGTGTAGGTAAATCTTGCACTATTTTTAATAGTTGCTCAAATTGAATATCTACTTGTACTTGCATAATTAACAAATTTACAATTATTTTTTAAGATTCAAAGTTCATTAATTGTTCAAATAGGGTTTCATATTCGGGTTGAATAACCGAAATTTTATATTGTATGCTATTGTAGTCCGCTTCTGTTTTTTGAAAAATGGTTGGATTAGAATATGTATTTGGATCTGCTAACAATGCTTCTAATCTCGCTTTTTCAGCATTGTGCGCATTCATTTCTTCTTCTAGCTTTGCAAATTTTTGACGCAGTCTTTTTTCTTCTTTACTTTGAAAGTTGTCAGAAGTCGATTGTCGGTTGTCTGTCTTTTGAGGAATTACTTCTTTAACATTTGAATTGTCTTTTTTAGAATTTGGAATTTCTGATTTTGAATTTTTCAACTCCTCTTCTTTCTTCTTTTTAAACAACATCCATTCGTCATACGTTCCATCAAAAATATTGATTTTGCCATCTATAATTTCCCAAATTTTATTGGCTGTATTTTGAATGAAATAACGATCATGTGATACCAATACATAGGTTCCTTCAAACAAATTCAACGCTTGTATCAACATATTCACAGAGGTAATGTCTAAGTGATTGGTAGGCTCATCCAGTAGTAAATAATTCGCTTTGCTAATAATAGTTTTGGCTAAGGCGACACGTGCTTTTTCACCTCCAGATAAGACCCTGATTTTTTTGTATACATCGTCTCCTTTAAATAAAAAGCAGCCTAATAATTCTCGCAATTCGGGTTCCGTTTTTCCACTTCCACAATGTTTCAATTCATCTAAAATATCTCCATTGGCATTTAAGTCATCCATTTGGTGTTGTGCATAAAACGACAATTGTGCATTGTGCCCCATTACCACTTCTCCCCCACAATTTTCAGTCATGGCTATCAATCGAAGCAAGGTCGATTTACCTTTCCCGTTGGCACCAATTAACGCAATTTTATCTCCTCTGTTAATTTCTGCAGAGGTGTGGTCTAAGATATTTAACTCGCCATAATTTTTTGAAATATCTAGCAAGGTCGTCACAATTTTCCCTGGCGTGATACCCGGCTGAAAACGAAAATTGATTTTTGCAGACTCACTGATTGGCGCATCAATTTTATCCATTCGATCTAATTTCTTCACCAAACTTTGTGCTTGTTTAGCCTTTGATGCTTTCGCTTTAAAACGCTCAATAAAACGTTCTTGTTGTGCTATATAGTCTTGTTGATTTTCAAACTCACGTTGCTGAAACTCCGTTCGGATTTCTTTTTCTGTTTCGTAATATGAATAATTACCAGAATAATGATTCAAGGTTTGTTGAGAAATTTCTACCACTTTCGTCACCATTCGATCCAAGAAATATCGATCATGCGATACGATGATTACAGAGCCTTCATAACTCATTAAGTATTTTTCAATCCACTCAATTGAAGGTAAATCCAAGTGATTGGTAGGCTCATCCAGTAATAAAATATCCGGATTTTTCAAAATCATTTGAGCTAATAAAACCCGCATTCTCCATCCGCCCGAAAATTCTGTAAAGCCTCGTGTTAAATCTTTGGTTTGAAATCCCAACCCTTCTAAAACCTCTGCAGCTTTGTATTCCATTTCATAGCCTCCAGCTACTTCAAAATCATGGTATAAATCGGCCAACTTATTCAGTTTCTTTTCATCTTCCGAAATTTCCAATTCAACTTCCAAGGCTTTGATTTCTTTTTGCACTTGCAATGCTCTTTCAAAAGCATACATAGCCACTTGATGAATACTGTCGGGCGTTTCTAAACTTTGTAAATCTTGGTGAAAATAGCCTATCGTTAAGGTTTTGCTTCTATTTACCTGACCTTGATTTACCGTATATTCTCCTATTAAAATTTTCAATAAAGTCGATTTCCCAGTTCCATTGGGACCAATTAATCCAATTCGCTCTCCATGATAGATATGCCAAGAGGCTTGATCTAAAATTTTACGAGCTCCAAATTCAAACGTGATATTATTTAACGATAGTAACATAAGCCGCAAATGTAATATTTCAATTGCAGAGTACTTGAATAATTACCAATTAATAATATTTCATTATGAATTAAAAAAGGCATTCCGATTCGTTCTAAAAACAATTCGCAAATAAGGCCCTAACCAATAGCCAGTTTATGGAGCAACTATGAACGATTCGGTTCAATCAAATCCCATAAATTACCATATAAGTCCGCAAACACCAGTACTTTACCAAATGCCTCCACGCTGGGCTCTCTAATAATGGTCACATGGTGCTGGCGTAAATTTTCATAATCTCTTTGTAAATCGTCGGTATGTAAAAATAAAAATACGCGTCCACCCGTTTGGTTTCCTACTGCTTTCTTTTGTTCATCGCTTGCTGCTTGTGCCAATAACAATCTACATCCGGTTGAGTTGGGTGGCGCAATCACTACCCATCGTTTGGTGTCCGACAATTTCGTATCCTCAATTAATGTAAAATGTAAGGTATTTATGTAAAAATCAATTGCTTCATCGTAATGATCAACTACCAAGGCTATTTGCATTATATTTTGCGTCATGCTATTTCGATTTTTATTTTTTTCAAATATATCTTTAATTTTATACATTTGTTGAATCATATGACCGAAGTTTTAAAACAATATATTGCCAGCAAAGTGTCACTTTCTGAAGAAGAAGTCGCAAAGATATTGGCGTGTTTTAAGCAAAAAAAACTTCGTAAAAAACAATACTTATTGCAAGAAGGCGATGTTTGTCATTTTATCGCATTCATAGCCAAAGGTTGCTTGCGACTTTACCGAGTAGACGACAAAGGAAATGAACACATCGTACAATTTGGTTTTGAAAACTATTGGATGTCTGAAAGAGAAAGTGCTTTTTCGCAAAAGCCTACACAATATTGCATAGATGCTGTAGAAGACAGCGAAGTATTGGTATGCCAAACAAGCGATTTCATGCGCCTTCAAAAAGAAATTCCAGCCTTCGAAAAAATGATGATGGATCTTCAATCTAAAAATTTTGGCATCATTCAAAAAAGAATCAATTCTGCCTTGAGTTATTCAGCAGAAGAAAAATACCAAGAGCTCTTGCATTTTCAACCCGAAATCATACAACGAATTCCTTCTACCATGGTGGCTGCCTATTTAGGCATTAGCAGAGAAACATTGAGTAGAATTCGAAACCAAGCTCAAAAGAAATAAAAATCTACAATACTAGATTCATTCGCAGTGACGTAACCTCAAAATACATTTCGATAAAATGAAACCAACTCGCAAACAATCATCTCAATTCCGGAGCGTCATTGCGAGGTTGTCGCTTTGGACAACAGAGGCAATCTAGGCTATGCATATAGGGTTTACTCAGACTGCTTCCTTCAGCGCAGTGAGTTCCCCTCAAAATGCTGCTCCTGCAAGTATTGAATAAGCTCCTGCAAGTATTGAATAAGCTCCTGCAAGTATTGAACCAGCTCCTGCAAGTATCGAACAAGCTCCTGCAAGTATTGAACCAGCTCCTGCAAGTAGTAAACGAACTACTGCCTGAAAGGATT
Source organism: Bacteroidota bacterium (assembly GCA_947457085.1). Classification (GTDB taxonomy): domain Bacteria; phylum Bacteroidota; class Bacteroidia; order Chitinophagales; family Chitinophagaceae; genus OLB11. The sequence continues at coordinate 1,752 of CANGUS010000068.1, read as the reverse complement.
AAATCAATGAAATAAATACACCTAGGAAATCACTTTCTTAAAAGAGCATCCATTTTTTAATTACAAAGTTTTTGAATAAGGTCATAGGCTTTACCTTCCCCCAATTCACCTGCTTTACTGAAATCTAAACAAGCACTCTCTTTTTGATTTAATTTTATTTTAGAAAGTCCTCTATAATAATAAACTTGAGCTAAATTTTCAGGTATGAGGTCCCCATCATCTTGCTGAAAAGTTTCAATAGCTTTATCAAAGTCTAAGATAGCACCTCTGTAATCTTTATATTTAAACTTAGTGATACCTCTATTTTCATAAGCTGCAGTGTTTACTTGATTCAACTCTATCGCTTTATTATAATCCATGATAGCACCTCTTTGATCATCAAGCTTAGCCTTTGAACTTCCTCTACATACATAAGCATCAGCACATTTTAAATCAGTTAAATCATCTATATGTTCCCTATTTAGATCTATCGCTTTATTGAAATCCAAAATAGCTCCTCTATAATCTTTAAGCCTATCCTTAGAACGTCCTTTGAATACGTATGCAGTTAATGATTTGGGATCTATCTCTAGCATTTTACTAAAATCCAAGATAGCACCTTTATAATCTTTCATTTTAAACTTATGTCGACCTCTCAATTCATATGCAATCAAGAATTTTGGATCTAACTCTATCGCTTTACTGTAATACAAAATAGCATCTCTATAATTTTCTTTTCTGTACATCCCCATTCCTTTAAATAAATAATCAGATGCTGTTGTAACTAAAGTATCAGTAGCTGTTTGACTATACATCATAAAGCTTGACAAAATCATTGTTAGTAGAGTGAATCCTTTTTTCATTGTATTTATTTAAGTTCAGCAAATATAATCACTTTTCTGTTTAGGTGTTTTATTCAAACTGATTTTGACTTTGTACCCTGGTTTGTATTCAAACGAAGTCATTATGAGAATATTCTTATTACAATAATTTTCAGGGCATAAAAAAATCCCGATAAATCGGGATAAAGTGCTCAGAACAGGAATCGAACCTGCACATCCTTGCGAATACAAGATTTTGAGTCTAGCGCGTCTACCAATTCCGCCATCTGAGCTCTTGTTCGGATTGCAATATTACATCATTTCATTTAATCTTTCTAAAATTCTATTCAAATATTTTTTCTTGTAGTAATAGTCCTTCAATTTTAAGTGATCGCTATCGCTTATTTGTAGCTCTTCCATTTCAAAAAATAGTTTCACTTCCTCAAAAAGCAATGTTTCTTTTTCAACTACTGCCGATTGAATGTCGGCTAATTTAGAGGCATCCTGATCAAACTCCAATTCCATAAGTTGCTCATTGATATCCATCATATCTCCCAAAAACGATGGAGACAATGTATATTTCTCATCTGTTTGGATTAGATTATTTTGAGTTAAATAATACGCTAAGCGTTGATCGGCATGGTCTAGTATTTTCTTGGCCTTATTAATTTCTGAAGTCATCAATAATGCCTTTTCTTGCGCGCCGGTATTGTCTAATGTAAAATGATCCGGATGAAATTCCTTACTCAATGCATAATATTTTTTAATATTATATACTTTATTCACCTTCAATGAAACGGGCAACCCAAACAATTCAAAATAGTCCATCGTGTTTTTCTTATATTTGCAAATCTAAAAATAATAATGCAATGATACGAATAGGGATTGTAAGAGAAGGGAAAACACCACAAGATAATCGTACGCCTTTTTCACCTAAACAGTGTAAAGAAAT
>CANGUS010000067.1 GCA_947457085.1 Bacteroidota bacterium | reverse complement strand
TATATCGAGCCTATTTCACCCAAAGTGATACAACTTGGTTCAGACTATCTACCATTAATGAAAAATTTATTTCAGCAAATTAAAGAGCTTACTCAACGAGAAACTAAATAAAAAATAGTTATATCATAATTTCCGAAACAAACTTGTTTCGGATTTTTTTTTGCATGTTGTAGTTATAATTTAATGAAAGAGACATTTTTTAGGGCATTATAAAACAGGAAGAATACACTTAATATTATTATGGACTAAATTTTTAACCTTAAGCTGTTATAAAAAATATTTATATATAACTGACATCCGCTAGCATACAACTATATTTGCAATAGATTGAAAACAAAAGATATCATATCATTAGCAAAAAATGCGATTAAAAGTAATCGCTTACGAGCAAATTTAACAGTTGCCATTATTGCAATTGGTATTACGGCTTTGATTGGTATCGTAACTATTATTGAAGTGCTAAAAGGCTCTATATACAATAATTTTACGAGCATGGGTGCTAATACATTTACTATTACATCACAGAGTATTTTATCTAAATCAAAAAAACATGGAGGTAAAAAACGCATCAATCAAAGTGAAACTGAAAGTAGAATTTCATTACAAGATGCAGACAATTTTATACAATATTTTCAATACCCAGCAGAAGTCAGTTTGAGCGTAGTGGCAAATAATGGAGCTACTATAAAAAAAGGTACAAAAAAATCGAATCCTAATGTAATTATTATGGGTTCTGATGAAAAATATTTAAAAGTATCAGGCACGAATTTAATCAGTGGTAGAAATTTTACTACAACAGAAACTGCTTCAGGGGTTAATTTTTGTATTTTAGGAAACGATATTGCTACCAAAAATTTTAGTAGTGAAGAAGAAGCAATCAATAATACGATTTCGATAGGAGATGAAAAATACAAAGTGCTTGGGGTCATGGAGAGTAAGGGTTCGAGCTTTGTAAATCGAACCGACAATATGGTTATCATTCCTATGCAAAATGCTCGTCAGCGATATTCGATTTCGACTAAATCAGCCGTTATTTCTGTATGGGTAAATGACATCAAATATATGAATATGGCTGTTGATGAAGCAGAAGGCGCTATGCGAAAATCTAGAAAACTAAAAGTAAATGAGGAAAATACTTTTGCGATAAATAAAAATGATGAAATTGCTAACTCTTTAATCAGCAACCTTCGTTTTGTTACCTTGTCAGCTAGTTTAATTGGTTTTATCACATTGTTAGGGGCGGCTATCGGTTTAATGAATATTATGTTGGTTTCAGTGGCGGAAAGAACCCGTGAAATAGGATTGTCAAAAGCCATCGGGGCTAATAGTGTAACTATTCGGATGCAGTTTTTAACGGAAGCAATTTACATCAGTCTAAAAGGAGGTTTCATTGGAATTACGATCGGTATTTTAATAGGCAATTTAATTTCATTGGCATTAAAAACAGATTTTTTAATACCTTGGTTGTGGATATTGATTGGTTTTTCAATCTGTTTAGTGGTAGGTTTATTGGCGGGTATTTATCCTGCAATAAAAGCCAGTAAATTAAATCCTATTAATGCATTGCGTTATGAGTAAAGCATAAAAAAACCGACTCGAAAGTCGGTTTTCAAATTCTAAAAAGTATGATTAGTTTTCTGAATTTGAGGGATCGTTTTTTTCTACTTCAAGTAATTCACCTTCTGCAGAAACTGCTAAATGAGCGTTTTCTGGCATGGCTTCTTCAGCTAAAGTAGGTACGACAATTTCTTGATTTAATATTTCTGATAATTTAGGCAATTCATCTAAATTATTTAAACCTAAATAATCCATAAAGCTTTTAGAAGTTGTGTAAAGCAATGGTTTGCCTACAGCATCTTCCATTCTACCTGAAATTAAAATAAGTTCTTTTTCTAGTAATTTTTGTACAGAATAATCAGAGTTTACTCCACGAATATGTTCTATGTCTGTTTTAGTAATTGGTTGTTTGTAAGCAATAATAGCCAACGTTTCCATAGCTGCAGTAGATAATTTTTTAGTATATTTTTCTCCATTTAATTTTGCCAAGGTTGGATAAAATTCTTTTTTACTTAAAAATTGATATCCACCACCAATTTGTTTTACTTCGAAAGGATAAAAATCAGCGGCATATTTTTCTACAATCGCATCAAGTGCATTGGGTAATTTTGCTAAATCCAATTCATCTTCAGACTCTGTATCTTTTATTAATTGAGCAATGTCAATTGCAGTTAATGGTTTATCGGATCCAAATATCAAAGCCTCACTTTGCAACATGATCTGTTCTATCGTCATTTTACTTTTTTTAGTGTAGTAAAAGTAAAATAGTTTTAAAATAATGCAAGAAATAGTAATTCACATATGTGGGTAAGTATTTTTACCCTTATTGCCTATTAACAAAAATGAAAGTGATTTATTGAGCAATCCAAATTTCAGGATTTAGTTTGGACGAACCTCCATTGATTCCTGCTTTCCATATTTCGAAATGAAAATTAGCATTCCCCTCATCATTGATCATAACGGTTCCAATTTTTTGTTTAAGTCCAACTTTGCTTCCTTTAGAAACATTTACACTGCTTAATTTTCCATAAACGGTATAATAGGATCCATGACTTACAATAACCGTATTGCCTGTTCCTGGCAATGATAAAATTGAAATGACTTCTCCAGGATAAACACTTCTTGCCGAAGCACCTCTGCTTGTTCTAATATCTACTCCATAATTTTCTGAAACAATATTAAAAACAGGGTGTTTATTCTTGCCAAAATGCTCTACTACATACCCTTTTTCAACAGGCCAAGGCAATCGACCTTTATTGGCTTCTAAGGTATTGGTCAATTCTCGTTCAGAAGGTGTTAATGAATACTTGAAATCATCACTGGCCAATGTTTTATTCGCTTTCGGTTTTATAGGTTCATCATAAGCAAGTTCCAATTGTTTTTCTCTTTCTGAACTTGCCAATGAAGGGTTATAACGTGGATTATTATACGGTTGAGCATTCGCGTTTCGTTGTTCTTGAATTTCTCGTTTCTTTTTGTCTTCAGTTAATCTTCTTTGATACTCTTCCTGACGTTGTTTTTCTGCCAATAAATCTCGTTGTTTTTCTTCTTGTTGTTTTTTAGCCTTAGCTAATTGTTTTTCTAGTGCTTCTTGTTTTTCTTTTTCAATGGCTAGTTCTCTTTCTCGTTCAATACGTTTAGCTTCTTGCATTTTAGAAGCTTTGCGTTCTTGTTCTTCACGTTCTTTTCGTTGTTGAGCCAATTTACGTTCTTGCTCTTCTCGTAGTTTACGTTCTTGCAATAATTTCTGTTCTTGTTCTTCTCTTTTTTGTTTATCTGCTAAAGCTTGACGCTCTCTTTCTTCCGCTTGCTTTTTAGCCAAAGCCAATCTTCTATTTTCTTCTTCTAATTTTCTTTTTTGAGCTAAGGATTCTTCTTCTAGTTTTTTATTTAATTCTGCTTTTTTTAATGCCAATTCTTTTTGTCTGCGCTCTTTATCTAAGCGCATTTTCTCATCTATTGCCCTTTTTTGAGCAATTTCTATTTCTCTTCTAATAACGGCAGCGATTGCGTTATTTAAATTTTCTGCTTCTTTTCTTTTTTTAGCTAAATCAAGGGTTAGTTCTTTTTCTTTCCCTTTTATTTCAGAAACTACTTTGTCTTTTTGAGCCGTTTCAATTTCTAATATCTTGCTTTGCATTTGTTGAGCCTGCAATACAAAATCTTTCTTTTGCTTTACATTGTTAAGTACGGTTATTTTATTATTCAATTGCTGGCTAGCAGATGTAATTTTCATAGCTTGGTCTGCTCTGTAACCTCTATACTGTTTTACATAATGTAAGCGTCTGATAGCGTCATTAAAAGAATTGGAAGAGAATAAAAAAACAATTAAATCAGACGAAGTCCTATTTTTATAGGTATATCGAACCATTTCAGCATATTGTTTTTTCAATGTATCTAATGCTGTTTTTAAATTTGTTACATCTCTTGTGGCGATGCTTAAATTATTGTCAATGATTGAAATTTCACTGTTTATGTTGCTAATTAATTTTTGTCGAGCAGATAATTTACTTTGTAAGGTGAGTAACTCGTCTACACTAGCTTTTTTATTTTTTTGCAATGAAACTAGTTCATTTTGTGTCCGTTTTATTTCTTCAATAATAGACAATCGCTGACTTTCTAATTGTTCTCTTGAAAGACCTTTTACTTTTGAATTACGAATAGGCTTTTTTGCTGGTGCTTTCTTTTGAGAAAAACCAACTGTACAAAACAAGGTGAAAACAATAAAAAGGCTTAAAATTTTATTTTTCAAGAGAGTAGTATGGCTACAAAAATAATTTTTTATGTGAAAGAAGTTGCAAAAATTATCATAAAATGAAAACTTATTTTTATATTACAATAATACTACATTTGAAAGGTTTATTTTATTTCAATGACTTCAGCATCTTCAATCTCATTATTTGAAGATCTTTTCAAAGGGTTGTTCTTAATTCCTTTATTTTGAATATACCAAGCAATGGTGAATGTAGGTATTATATCTGTATAGGGCAGCAGCTCTTCCAAAAATGAAAATGCGCCTCCTAATAGACCACCTAAACCTCCAAATCTTTGATAGAAAATATAAGCCGAAATAGGAGCCCATAATATATCAGACCATTCATCCAAAGAAGGAATGAGTATAGATGCCATGCCTATTAAGTCCATGACAATACAAAAAAGCAAGCTGGGCTTTTTGAGAAAAAGATTTGAAATGATTTTGTCCATAGGATACTAATTACAAATTGTATTCCAAATTAAAAAATAGGCAAAAATGACAGTTGGTTTATTTAATTATTTTACAAAAGTTAGCATTATTTCAATAATTCTTCCAATTTCAAATCCAAGGCCCGCCCTCTTAAATCTGTAGCAATTATTTTTCCTGTTTTATCTAATAACAATGTTTTTGGAATTGATGGAACATGATATAGCTCATTTACTGCACTGTTAAAGCCTTTTACATCTGAGATATGTATCCAAGGCATTTGATATTGTCTTAGTGAAGCTAACCATGCTTGTTTTTTATCGTCTAGTGAAACGCTGATAATTTCAAATCCTTTATTATGGAATCGCTCATAAGCTGTTTTTAAAAATGGAATTTCTCCTTTGCAAGGTCCACACCAACTCGCCCAAAAATCGATTAGCACATATTTATTTTGGCCATAAATTTTAGACAAGGTGTATTTTTTATTTCCGGTAGAATCTGGTAATGTAAAATCGGGTGCCATGTATCCAACTTCAACCGCTTTTAGTTTATTCATTAGCTTCGTTAATTCAACTCCATAAAATGAAGTTTTCCCTTTTCCCTCTAAAAACTGAAACATAGTATCCGCACTTTTGATATTCACATTTCTATCGTTTGAAATGGTACTAAATAATACAAAAGAAGAAACCTCAGATGTTTTGTTAGTCTTTAAAAAACTATAAAAATTGCTTCTAGATTGAATGTTAATTGCATTTAAAACTTGCGCAATACTGTCTTTATTTGCTCCTTGCGAATTTATATCTTGTTGTAATTTTGTAGCTAGTTGTTGCAAGGGTTCATTGGCATTAATTAGTTTGCGAAAAACATCTTGCGATTTAGAACCTTCTAAGGCTGTAACCAGCATTTCTTTTCGCTTCAATTTTAAATTGATTGTTGCATTGGGGTCTGCAAAAAATAATTGATAACGATTGGCTTCATCTGTTAATATAAAAGGGGTTACTTCTTTAATTTCACATTGATAATTAAACTCACCTTTTGAAATGATAACTGTATCTAATTTAGGTGAAGTTAAATTTCGAATAAAAACAGCTCCGTCTTGCAAATCCAAAACACTCGCTTTGATGGTGCAATTATTTTTTGCTATTGCATTTGAACTTATAACAGTGGTTGCAAATAAAATTGCAACCGAAAAATATTTTTTTAACATATTTTCTTATTTAAAAATTTCGAGTAATTTTTTTTCTAAATCTTCTCCACGTAAATTTTTTGCAATAATTTTTCCACTTGCATCTATCAAAAAATTAGAAGGAATCGATTGAATGCCATATTTTGTTGCTACCTCTGATTGCCATCCTTGTAAATCACTTACATGAGTCCAAGTTAATTTGTCTTTTGAAATAGCCTGTATCCATTTTTCTTTTTGGTCATCCAATGAAACACCTAAGATTTCAAATCCTTTAGCATGGAATTTATTGTAAGCAGCTACTACATTTGGATTTTCAGCTCTACAAGGTCCGCACCAACTAGCCCAAAAATCAATCAGTGTAATCTTTCCTTTAAATGAAGAAAGAGAAATTGGCTTGTTATTTACATCATTTAAAGTAAAATCTGGAGCTATTGATCCTTCAGTTGTTGAGCTCAATTGTTGTTGTAGCTCTGCTAATTTTTTTCCATAATAAGATGCTTTCACTTTTTCATCCAATAATGCATTTACTTGTTCTACATCTGCCAAGGTTTTATCCATTTTTTCATTTAAGTAGTTGATGCCGATAAAAGCGGCAGCTATGCTTGATTTGTTGTTTGTAATAAATGTGAGTTGTTTCTTTTTTAATTCAGCATCAAGTGCAAAAAAGTTTTCTTGCAAGGAATTAATTAATTCTTGATTGTTTTCATTGGCTTGAGCAATTTGTCCCAAGGAATCCATTTGAGACATGATAGGTTTTCCCAGTGCTACGTATTGTGCATAAACCGCTTGCTCTTTCCCACCTTTAATATCGATACTTTCAATATTGTTTACTTCATAATTCAATGTGATATTCCCTGGTTCAACCATCAAAAATGCAGGATTTTGATCAGCACCAAAATTAGCCATGTATACTGTTGGCTCTGTTACATCTCCTTCATATCTATACTGGTCGTTAATGACTTTGACTGTGTCTATTTTTTGTATATCACCAGAAGGAACAAAATAGATTTCTCCATTTCCCATATTTTTAATGGTACCCGAAATAGTAAATTTATGATTGCTTTCATTACAAGAAAAAAGTACAACTAATAGACTAATGAACGTAACTATTCTTTTCATTTACAAAGTATTTCTGCAAATGTAATTTGTTTTTCGCTTTAAACTTCACTGTAAAAGATAACTAAATATTATCCCTTTTTTACTTCCTTTGCCCATGAATCTTTTAAACCAACTGTTCTATTAAAAACAATATGTTCTGAAGTTGAATTTTTATCTAAACAAAAATAACCTAAACGCAGAAACTGAAATTTATCTTCAAGGGTTGCTTTTGCTAATGCCGGCTCAATATATGCTTTGTTGATAATCGTTAAACTATTTTCATTTATCGTCGATAAGAAGTCTTCTTCTTTTCCAGGATTTTCAACCTTGAACAAACGGTCATACAAACGAATTTCAGCTTCTTTAGCATATTTGCAGTTTACCCAATGAATGGTGCCTTTCACTTTAATCCCACTGGTATCTTGACCACTTTTGCTTTCAGGAAAATAGTTACAATGGATTTCAGTGATATTTCCGTTTTCATCTTTTTTAAAATCATGGCATTGAACAATATATGCATGTTTTAAACGAACACTTAGGCCTGGCCCTAATCGGAAAAATTTATTGGGTGGCGTTTCTAGAAAATCATCGCGCTCTATCCAAATTTCTTTTCCAAATGCGATTTCGTGGGTGCCGCTGTTTTCATCTTCTGGATTATTTTCAGCATGCAACATTTCTTCTACGCCGTCCTCATAATTTGTAATCACTAATTTGATAGGATCTAAAACAGCCATTCTGCGCAACGAAATTTTATTTAAATGTTCACGAACACTGTGTTCTAGTACAGACATGTCTACTAAATTATCCCGTTTTGCGATACCAATGGTTGTACAAAAATTACGGATGCTTTCAGGTGTATAGCCTCTTCTTCTTAGTCCACTAATGGTTGGCATTCGCGGATCGTCCCAGCCTTCCACATGATGTTCTGTCACTAATTGCAATAATTTTCTTTTGCTAGTAATTGTATAGTTCAAATTTCTACGTGCAAATTCATATTGATGGGAAGGATAAATTTCTAAATTCGAAATGCACCAATCATATAATTCACGATGCGGAATAAACTCCATGGTGCAAATAGAATGTGTAATATTTTCTATGCTATCGCTTTGGCCGTGCGCAAAGTCATACATTGGATAAATGCACCACTTGTCGCCCGTGCGATGATGTTTGGCATGTTTAATACGATATAAAATGGGATCGCGCATCAACATGTTGGTGTGCGCCATATCTATTTTTGCTCGGAGTACTTTTGCACCATCTGGAAATTCGCCATTTTTCATTCGTGTAAATAAGTCCAAATTTTCCTCAATGCTTCTATCTCTATATTGATTATTTTTTCCAGCTTCAACAGGTGTTCCTTTTAAGGCTCTAATTTCTTCTGAAGTAGAATCATCTACATAAGCCAAGTTTTTTCGAATTAGAATTAACGCAAATTTATATAAGTCATCAAAATAATTGGAGGCATATAATTCATTTTTCCATTCAAATCCTAACCACTTAATATCGGCTTTTATACTTTCAACATATTCTGTTTCTTCAGTTTCTGGGTTAGTATCATCAAAACGAAGATTGGTATATC
>CANGUS010000066.1 GCA_947457085.1 Bacteroidota bacterium | reverse complement strand
ACTTCTAAATCAACAAATAACAATTTAACTGAACTCGTTCGTTTAATTGAAAGAGAATATGTTGACAGTATAAACGTTGAAACTCTTTATAAGAATGGGATTGAAGGAATTTTAAAAACATTAGATCCTCACACCGTTTATATCCCCAAAGAAGAATTAACGAGAGCAAACGAACAATTATCCGGAGCTTTTTATGGCATTGGAGTCGCATTTTTTACTTTTCAAGACACGGTATACATTTCATCCATTATACCAGATGGACCCAGTGAAAAAAAAGGGCTTTTTCCTGGTGATAAAATCATTCAGGTAGACACCCACATTGTATCCGGAAGAATGTTAAGCAATGAAGAAATTATTAATAAAATTCGAGGCGGGAAAGACAAGCCACTCAAATTAAAAGTGCTTCATCTAAATAATCAATTGGAAGTATTAACGATTAAACGAGGTGTTGTTCCTAATAAAAGTGTTCAAGCTTATTTTAAAATAAATGACACAACAGGCTATATTTCTATTAGTATTTTTAGCGAAACGACCTATACAGAATTTAAGGAAGCACTTACCTTTTTAGTAAATGAAAAAATAAGTCACTTAATTATTGATGTGAGCAACAATCCGGGTGGCTATATGGATGCTGTTACAAAGATTGCAGATGAATTAATCCCTGGTTCACATACACTTGTTTCTACAATTGGCAAAAACAACAAAGACTCTATTGTCAGCAATGTGGATGGAGCTTTTGAAAAAGGAAAAGTAACTGTTTTAATCAATGAATACGCTGCTTCTGCCAGCGAAATTTTGGCAGGTATCGTGCAAGATTTAGATAGAGGAAGGGTTATCGGACGGAGAAGTTTTGGCAAAGGCCTGGTGCAAGAGCAATTTGATTTACCAGACCATTCAGCAATTCGGATAACAGTAGCTCGTTATTTTTTACCGAGTGGCCGATGTATTCAGAAACCATATGTTGACGGGAAAGAAAAATACAATGATGATATTGAATCGAGATATAATCAAGGAAAATTAACCGACTTAGACTCCATCAACAAAACGGATAAAAGAAAATATTATACAATTAAAAAAAGAGAAGTTTTTGCTAATCAAGGAATTACCCCAGATGTATTTGTGAAATTAGATACAAGTTATAATCAAAAGCTCATTTACTTTCACACGAAATACATAGCAGAATTATTCACCCAAAAATATTTTTATTTCAACAAAAGGGAATTCTATCAATATAAATCAATGCAACAATTTCATCGTTCATTTAAATTGACGAATAACATGCAAATTGAATTACTTCAATTGATGAAAACGAACAATATTGATCCTAAAATATTTCAAGACAAAACAGCCAACACCATAATTATTACTGCTATCAAAACTGAATTTTCAAAATTACTTTTTAATAAAGTTGGGCAATTGTATGAAGAATCTTTTACCAATAATATGATTCAAGCATCGATTAAATAAGCTGCAGAAAACTATAAACTTGCTAAAACTTCTTCTAAAATAGTTCGGTCATTACTTAAACGAGGCACTTTGTGTTGCCCGCCTAATTTACCTTTAATTTTTAACCAATGATTGAAAGAACCTGTAGGCAAAATATTGATTTTAGGCTCACTTAAAGCAATATTCTTATATCGCTTGGCTTCATAATCTGAATTGATTTCTTGTAATTTTTTATCTAAAATTTCATTGAACAATTGTTGGTTTTCTGGAGCTTGTTCAAACTCAATAGCCCATTCGTGGCAACCATTTCCTCCATCGCTAAAATATACTGGAGCCGCTGTATAATCACTCACTGTACAGTTGCAATGTTTACTGGCCTCAGCAATTGCGTAATCAGAATTATCGATAATCAACTCTTCTCCAAATGCATTTATAAAATGTTTTAACCTTCCTGAAACTTTAATTCTGAAAGGATTAATGGATACGAATTGAATGGTATCTCCAATAACATAACGCCACAAACCAGAATTTGTAGATATAATAGGGGCATAATTTTTACCTATTTCAACCTCCTCTAAAGACAATGTTTCAGGGCTTGCTTTTCCTAGTTCTTCAACTGGCATAAACTCATAGTAAATTCCATGATTTAAAAACAACAACATCCCATCTCTTCCTATTATATCTTGCGCAGCAAAAAATCCTTCAGAGGCATTATATGTCTCTAAATAATTCATATTTCGAGAAGGAATTAGTTTTTTAAATTGTTGCTCATATGGAGTAAAGTTTACGCCTCCATGCATATATAATTCAAGATTGGGCCAGATATCATGCAAATTGTCTTTCCCAGTAATTTCAAAAATTTTCTTGATCAAAACAATCGTCCACGTAGGCACGCCAGCAATCATAGTCACATCCTCCAAAATGGTACTATGCGCCATTTTATCTATCTTTTCTTCCCATTCTTGCATCAAAGCAATAGATATGTCGGGGGTACGCAGTAGTTGAGTAAAATGCGACATGTTTTGAATCATTACGGCAGATAAATCTCCGTAATACGAGTCTCCATTGAGTTGATTAACTTGATGGCTCCCACCCAATGTTAAACATTTTCCCGATAAGATGCCAGATTGAGGAAAGTTATGATAATATAAAGCCAATACATCTTTAGAAGATTTAAAATGACCTTCTTCAATGGCCTCGTTACTAACAGGGATAAATTTACTTTTGTCTGATGTTGTTCCACTCGATTTTGCAAACCAAGTTATAGGCGAATTCCATAGAACATTTTGGGATCCCTCCATCATTTTATGGATATAGGGCTTTAACTCGTCATAATCATGTATAGGCACGGAAGACTTAAAATCTTTCAAACTATTGATATGTTGAAAGTTATATTTTTTACCGAATTCAGTAAATTGACCGTTATGAATGAGATTATTGAAAACCATCGCTTGCGTGCTTTCAGGGTTCAATAAAAAATTATCAATGCCACTCCAACGTAATTTGATAAAACTCTTTAAAGCAGGATTTAATATTTTCATAACAATTAAACATTTCGATTCATTTACTCGAACAACAAAAATAATATTATTTATTGAATTTGCAATTACGGATTAATTGTTGAAGGCTAGATAGTTGACTTCAGCATTTTTATATTAAAATAGGACTTCTATTTTACTTTTCGCCTTAATTCGAAGTTTTGACCTAAATATAATTTACGAACTTGTTCATCGGAAGCTAATTCTTCTGCAGTACCTGATTTTAGGATATTCCCATCATATAAAAGGTAAGCCCTATCTGTAATTGAAAGCGTTTCTTGCACATTATGATCTGTAATTAAAATCCCAATATTTTTAAGCTTTAATTGCTCTACAATTAATTGAATATCCTCCACTGCGATTGGATCTATCCCAGCAAAAGGTTCATCCAATAATATAAATTTGGGGCTCATTGCTAAAGCACGTGCAATCTCTGTTCTTCGTCGTTCTCCACCACTTAATACATCTCCCATGCTTTTACGAACATGGGTTAATCTAAATTCACTTAATAAACTTTCTAACTTCTCTTTTTGTGCCTCTTTTGATAATTTGGTTATTTCCAAAACGGCCATGATATTATCTTCCACACTCATTTTTCTAAAAATACTGGCCTCTTGTGGTAGATAGCCAATGCCCAACTGAGCTCTTTCGTACATTGGCATTTTAGTAATATTTTTATCATCTAAAAACACCTCTCCCTCATCCGGCTTTATTAAACCAACCGTCATATAAAATGTAGTTGTTTTACCAGCTCCATTGGGACCAAGCAAGCCTACGATTTCTCCTTGTTTAACTTCTATAGAAACCTTTTTTACAACAGTACGATTGCCGTACTTTTTTACCAATTCAGTTGTTTTTATTTGAGATATCATCGTATTGAAAGTTTAATAATGTAGGTTGAATTTACTTAACTATTTTTTCTAAACGAATTCCAATACTCATTACTTCTTTGAGCGGATTTACACGCATTATTTGCTCTAATTGAATGCTGTAAATTCCTCTTTTAGCAAAATGAACGGCTCCACTTCCAGTTAAAGAGGCTTTGTGTTCGTATATTTCATTCATAGATTTTCGAGCTAACCATTTCCCATTTTCTTGAGCCAAAGGTACTTCAATTCTCATCGAAGTAGATTCTTTTTCATTGGGCATTTTTGTGTGAATATTTAACCAAATATTGGCATATTGATATGCATCTGTATGTCGCATAGTTAAAAAAAGTGAATAATCAGATGCGGTATCTGTAATCTCAAAATCATACGTTGGTTTAAACTCATTTTTCCATTTACAATTAGGGATTGTTATATTTTTTTCAAATACATTCGAAGGTACACATGAGGTGTAAAGAATTGAGAAAAATAAAATTGAATATAAAATAGTTTTCATGTTAAAATTATAATGCATTTAATAATTGCTCTTTTGCTTGTTCCAATTCATCTTTCATATCCACTACTAACTTTTGAATTTCTACATCATTGGCTTTAGAACCCATGGTATTAATTTCTCTGCCAATTTCTTGCAATAAAAAACCTAATTTTTTCCCTTTAATATTATTTGTTTCATTCATTAGTTCTACAAAATAATCACAATGATGGAGTAAGCGATTTTTTTCTTCCGTTATATCAAATTTCTCAATGTAATAAATTATTTCTTGCTCTAAACGGTTTTTATCTGCTTTGCCTGTTTGTAAAAAATCATTCATGGATTGGTGTAACTTTTCACGCACACGCTCGGTTCTATTTTTTTCAAAAGGATCTACCGAAATACAAAAAGATTTTATTTTTTGAATATTATTTTCAATATGTTTAGTGAGCATTACCCCTTCCTGATGGCGATGATTATTTAATATTTCACATGTTTCTAAAACCTTTGCTGCAATTACATTCCATTGAACTTCATCTAATGTATTATTGACAGATGAAACAATTTCCGGCATACGAATCAATGTGGGCAAAATGTCTTTTTGTTCCAAATTTAATTCATTCGCAATTTCGGTAATGGCATTGTAATAATATTTTGCCAAATCCACATTCACGGTGACTGGTTTAGAAATACCATGTTGTTTTAAAAATATAGAAACTTCAATAGTACCTCTTGTTAATTGCTGTTGAACGATGTTTCTTAATTCAATTTCATAGAGTTTTAAAATTGGAGGAATTTTTGTATTTATTTCAAATTGTTTACCATTGAGTGAACGTATTTCCAAGGAACAAATATATTCACCCACATTAAATTCTGTCCGTCCAAAACCCGTCATCGAATAAAGCATACTAACTATTTTTTTAGAGGTTAAAATTAAATCAATAATGTGGAAGGAGTAGAAATATTTTTTTGTTAAATCTTTATTTCAAAAAATATATTTCTGAGAACAAAGAAAAAAAATTTGAAAATGAGTTTTTATTATTTTTAGAAAAACACAAATGATATTATTAATAAATCAAAAATAAAAACCTATGAAACATTGATAAATAATAGCGTTAAGGTATAGACAAAAAAAAACCGAATGAATAACACACTCGGATTTTTTGAATTTATGGGTTAGTAAGATATTTTTGCAATACAATTATAGTTATTTATTTTTAGTAGAAGAAATTTTTTATAAAAAAACTTATACACGAATGTTAATAAGCATAATCTACTTTTTTAAACCTGATTTTAATTTTCACATCATGAAATAAAAAACGTTTTCCTAAAAATGAAAATTTGTGCGAAACATTTTAACGGCTATCGCTAAAAGAATGACTCCAAAAAACTTTCTGATTACTAAAATCCCGGATTGACCTAGAATTTTTTCTAAAAGATTTAAACTTTTTAACACAAAAAATATAATGATCAAATTGATAAAAATAGCAATCATAATATTGTAAGTACTGTACAAAGATTTAATAGACATTATGGTTGTCAGTGTTCCTGATCCTGCAATGATTGGAAAAGCAATAGGAACGATGGAACCTGATTTTGCATTGCCATCTCCTTTAAAAAAATCGTGCCCTAAAACCATTTCTAAACCCAAAATAAAAATCACAATTGAACCTGCGATGGCAAATGAACTGATATCGAGTCCCAATAATTCTAAAAATTGTTGACCAAAAAACAAAAATGCCAGCATCAATAAACCAGAAACTCCAGTTGCCCTTGAAGCGCTAATGTTTCCCATTTTATTTTTTAGAGAAATTAAAACAGGAATAGATCCTAATACATCTATCACTGCAAACAATGCGAATGTGCAGGTTAGTATTTGTTGCACTGAAATTTCGGAAAAGTTGAACATGCTCATTTTACAAAAATACAAATTTTAATTCTTGTCGGATGTCGGTTGTCAGTTGTCGGGATTTTTTCTAAATTTATTTTAAGATTTTCTTACCTAAATATCCTAAATTACAAAAAAAATGTGTTGCTGACAACCGACAACTGACAGCCGACAACTATATTTGCACACTTTAATATTTTTATTATGAATTATAATTATACCGGTTCAGAGCGATTTATGCGATATGTGCAAATTGATACACAAAGTGATCCTGAAGCTACCTGTTTTCCTAGTACAGAAAAACAAAAAGATTTAGCGCGTGTTTTAGAAAAAGAATTGAAAGATATTGGTCTTACAGAAGTTGAATTAGACGAACACGGTTATGTATATGCAACTATTCCTTCTAATACAGATAAAAATGTTCCTGTCATTTGCTTTTGCGCACATATGGATACAGCGCCCGATTGCAGTGGTGCGAATGTGAAACCAATTTTACACAAAAACTACCAAGGACAAGACATTATATTACCGGACGACACTTCTCAAATTATTACAACTACCAAACATAAATATTTAGCAGAGCGGATTGGTGATGACATCATTACTGCATCAGGTACTACTTTGTTAGGTGCTGATGATAAAGCGGGTGTCGCTATTATTATGGATTTAGCTAACTACTTGCATACTCATCCAGACATAAAACACGGAAAAATCAGAATTTTATTTACACCGGACGAAGAAGTGGGAAGAGGTGTTGAGCAAGTGAATATGGAAAAATTGGGTGCAGATTATGGGTATACTTTAGATGGCGGAGAAAGAGGTGCTATTGAAGGCGAATCTTTTAGTGCAGATGGCGCAACCTTGGTGATTCATGGTGTAAGTGCTCATCCAGGCTATGCAAAAGGAAAGTTAATTAATGCAACAAAAATTGCGGGTGAAATTTTAGCGGCATTGCCTAAAGATTCTTGGAGCCCTGAAACGACCGAAGGTAGAGAAGGATACATACATCCAACATCGATCAATGGGATACAAGAGAAAACAACCATTAAATTTATTATTCGTGATTTTGATACCGCGATGTTGAAAATACATGAAGATCGTTTGGAAAATATCGCGAAAGAAATAGTAGCTAAATATCCAGGGGCTTCATATGAATTTTCTGTGTATGAACAATACAGAAATATGATGGATATTTTAAAAGAATTAAATTTTGTAATGGACCATGCCATAGAAGCAATGAATCGTGCTGGTGTAAAACCTGAGCAACATTTAATTCGCGGTGGCACAGATGGTTCTCGATTATCATTTATGGGTTTACCATGCCCCAATATTTTTACAGGTGAAATGGCGATACATTCTAAACATGAATACGTAAGTGTTCAAGATATGCAAAAAGCCATAGATACCTGTGTAGAATTAGTAAAAGTTTGGGAAGAGAAGTCTTAAGAATTGTCGGATACCAGATATCGGTTGACAGCAGAGAAGTAATAAATAAAAATAAAATCCAAATCCTCTTTCTATTAAAGGAGAGATTAAGGGGATGAGGTCTAAATTATGAACGAAAATATACAAGAAATAATAAAACCATTAGGTATTCAATCGTTGAATAAAATGCAGGAAGATGTGTTGGCGTCTTATCCTAATTTTGACGAATTGGTTATTTTATCAAATACAGGGAGTGGAAAAACCTTGGCTTTTTTATTGCCTTTATTACTGAATTTCGACAAAGAAAATACACACACCCAAGCAATGATTATTGTGCCGAGCAGAGAGCTGGCCCTACAAATTGATGAAGTGTTTCGTAAATTCAACTCTGGTTATAAAGTAACGCTTTGTTATGGTGGACATAAACGGGAGATAGAAGAACAAAACTTGATACAAGAACCTACTTTAATCATTGGTACAGCAGGTAGAATTGCTGATCATATTCGCAGAAAAAATATTAATTTCTTCTCTATCGAAACATTGATTTTAGATGAATATGACAAGAACTTAGAATTGGGTTTTACTGAAGAAATCAGTTTTATAGTGAATTCTTTAAAGAGTGTACGTAAAAAAATATTATCATCTGCAACCATAGCCAAAGAAATACCAGATTTTATAAAAATCAGCAATCCACATATCATCAATCATTTGGTATCTGCTGATGACATTGCTTTCCAAAAAGTAGAAGTCAAAACATTGCACACGAAAGAAAAAGATAAAATCAATGATTTAACTTCTTTACTATGTTTTATTGGACACAAGCCTACAATTGTTTTTTGCAATCACAGAGATGCTGTTGAACGCGTTGCAAAACTACTCTACGAAAAAGGCATTCAAGTTTCTTATTATCACGGAGGTATGGAGCAACGAGAGCGTGAAAGTGAATT
>CANGUS010000065.1 GCA_947457085.1 Bacteroidota bacterium | reverse complement strand
GAAATCTCCCATTGAGCAAACGAATCAAACCGCTAAAAAAATATTGTATATTTTGAGTGAGGTTAATGTGAAAGAAAAAATCGAATGTTCTTCCGAACTAATCAATATATACACTAAACGAATTAATAAACCTTCTCAGAGGTTAACTAGAAAAATTTTATATGACGATTTTAGACCATTCGAATTTTTGGTAAATAGAAATTAATGCTTTATTTTTACTCTAAATTATACAATCTGACAAATCTCTACATTTAATTTATACTTTTTTTAACGCAAAGCTTCTACATAGTAGAAACTAATTTGAACGAGTATATTATTTTATTACTTAAAAACAGAGATTCGCTTATAGTCAAAACTTCTACTTAATTATTTTATTGTTCACTCAATTAAGCAGGTTTTTTATGACTACTACACACAATAAATTTACTGATCAGGAGCTTATTGCATTAATTAATCGAAATGATGAAGTTGCGATTGCTACATTTTTAAATCGATATAAAAACAAATTTTACACGACTGTCTTTTATATTGTGAAAGACCACTATGTGGCCGATGATATTTTTCAAGATGGTTGCATTAAAATCATTCATTTAATAAGAAATGGAAAATACAATGAAGCTGGAAAATTTTTGCCATGGGCTATGCGCATTATTAGAAATTTAGCAATGGATTATTTACGTCATGAAAAACGAATACCTAAAATTACTTTTCCAGATGGAACTGATTTATTTTCTGTACTTGAATTTGAAGAAAGTCCTGTAATAGATGAAATACATTTGGAAAGAACAGGCAATAAGGCAAAAGAAATGTTACTACAACTTTCTCATGAGCAACGAGAAGTGATTACCCTTCGAATATTCGGCAATTTAAGTTTTAATGAAATAGCTAAAATTACGGATGTAAGTGTAAACACGGCATTAGGAAGAATGCGATATGGTCTAATAAATTTGCGAAAAGCAATGCTAGAAAAAGGGGTGGTATTGTAGTTATTATTCAAAATTCATTGCAATGGCACAAAACATTTCTACACCAATACCAATTGCTTGGTCATAAATGTCGAATTGTGCATTATGAACTGGATAAGTAAATTTATCTTCAAATGAAGTACCTATTCTGAAAAAACAACCAGGTACTTCATGTGTATAAAAACTAAAATCTTCTGCAGCCATACGTAAGTCTAACTCAACCGTATTTTCTTTTCCTACTGCATTTTCAGCAATAGATTTTACTTTTGTAGTCACCTCAGGATGATTGTATAAAGATGGATAACCCATTGGAATTTCCACATCAGCATCACCACCCAAAGCATGGCACAATTCAATAGTATGTTTTTTAATTAATTCATGTGCTTCTGATCTCCAAGCTTCATCCATACAGCGCAAGGTACCTTCAATTTTAACTTCACTTGGAATTACATTGCCAGCATTCCCCCCTTGAATTTTTCCAAAACTTAATACTGATGGTTGTAAGGGATTGCAATTTCGAGAAATAATTTGTTGTAAACTCACCAATAAATTCGCTGAAATAATAACAGGATCTACCGTTTGATGAGGCAAAGCAGCATGACCCCCTTTTCCTTTTACAGTGATATAAATTTCATCGGCACTGGCCATATATTGTCCTGCCCTGTAACCCACTTTTCCGTATGGCAAATGAGGATATACATGCAAGGCAAATATGGCTTGAGGTTTTGGATTTTCTAGCACTTTATCTCTAATTAAAAGACTAGCACCTCCAGGATGTTTTTCTTCGCCTGGTTGAAAAATCATTTTAATTGTACCTTCCCAATTTTCTTTGTTTTGTTGTAAAATTTTAGCGGCTCCTAATAGGCAAGTTGCATGCACATCATGCCCACAAGCATGCATTACGCCTACATTTTTTGATTTATAAGAAACTTCATTCAATTCAGTAATTGGTAACGCATCCATATCGGCTCGGAGCGCAATTATTTTACTGTCAGGATTTTTACCTTTAATAATTGCTAAAATTCCGTTGCCATTTTCACTTGGTTCTAAAGCACCTAAACCACGAGTGAAGTCTATATTCCAACTCGTTAATTTTTCTGCAATAAAATCAGCAGTATTTTTTTCTTGAAAAGATAATTCTGGATTCGAATGAATGTGATGTCTGAATGATATAAACTCTTCTAAATGCTCAGCAACTATTTTTTTTAAATCCATTGAAATTATTTTTATTTATATCCAACTTAAATAAGTAGACTATTTTTATTGAATTACATTAATATTTTTTATTGTCACTAAATCAGGTACAATAAACGAAGCAGGAAAAGCTCCCATTAAACGACGCAAAAATTTGTTTGCATCATTTTTATTATCAAAATCCCCTACTTTAATTTTATAAGAGGGTACGTTATAACTTAAATAAGAACGAGTGCCTGGAAAAGCCCTTGAAAAATTATTTTTTGCAGTTAATGCAGCATTTTTATCAGCGCCATTATAAATTACAATTCGATATCCTTTAACCGTATAAATACTTCCAGTAACTTGTTTCTTGCCATCAGCAGATACAATGGGTTTATACAATGGAATTTCCTTTGCTTTGATTTCTGCTTTTTCCATAGCTTCTAATTTCAACATCAATGCTAGGCGTTTATCTAAAATATCCAATCGAGGATCTTTAAAAATAATTATATTTTCATCTACTAATATTGAATCAGTAAGAGTAATCTGCGCCTTTGCAATCATGGATATGGAGCAAAAAAATATGAATGTAAATATGTATTTCATGCTTTTCAGTTTGTGTTTAATATTCATTGAGTTGAAATAATTTAGAAAGTAAACAGAGCATAATAAAATTTATCATCCACAAAATTCATCCTCTAAATTATTTTGCAAATGTAATATTTTTATTTTTCAGATATATGAATTACCCTGCACTTGAAATTATTTAACAGATAGTCTGACTTTTGTATTTAATCATGTGAATGAAATGAAGTACATTGCAAATAAATACATTCAAAAATGAGTACTCAAAAAACATTGGTTATTGGTGCATCTGAAAATACAGAACGTTATAGTAACAAAGCGGTTCGCATGTTGCGAAAATACCATTTTGATGTTGTGGCCATTGGTAATAAAGTTGGAAAAATTGAAGATGTTTCATTTGGAATCGAAAAAATACCCTTCGAGAATATTCATACCGTAACCTTATATATTGGTGAAAAACATCAGCCAGCATATTATGATTATGTGCTTTCATTAAATCCTATTCGTATTATTTTTAATCCAGGAACTGAAAATGATGTATTTATAGAAATGGCTAAAGCTCAAAATATTGAATGTTTAGAGGCATGTACGTTAGTCATGTTGAGCACAGGTCAGTTTTAATGAATTAAAAATATAATATTTAGTTACTTCCATCAATATATAAAATATTTTAAGCACTTGAAATATTTTTAAAAATAGAATTGCTATAACTTTGCACCATGGTATATTATGTTATTGGAACAATGAGCGGTAGTTCGATCGATGGATTAGATATAGCTTATTGTAGAATTGAAGAAGTTGGGGGCAAATGGAATTTTGAAATTGAAGAGGCTAGTTGCATAGAATTTGACGAACAATGGAAACAAAAACTAACTAACATTGCCCATGCTTCAGCAAAAGAATTATTACTCACTCATGCCGAATTTGGACATTGGATGGGAAAAAACATACATCAGTTCATTGAAGAACATAATTTGACCCACAAAGTGCATTTAATTGCCAGTCATGGACATACTGTTTTTCATGAGCCAGCTTTAGGGATGACCTTTCAAATGGGTGATGGTGCCAGCATTGCAGCCGAAACTCAATTGCCCGTAGTGAGCGATTTGCGAAACTTAGATGTTGCTTTAGGTGGTCAAGGAGCTCCCATTGTGCCCATAGGTGAACAGTTATTTTGGAGCGACTATCAATATTTTTTAAATATTGGTGGCATCTCTAATTTAACCATTCAATTAGCCGATAAATTTGTAGCATTTGATGTTTGTCCTGCCAACAGAATTTTAAACTTAATTGCCAACGAAATGGGGACGGCTTTTGATAAAGAAGGCATTGAAGCTAGCAAAGGCAGTATTAAAGATGATTTATTAAACGAGCTAAACGATTTAGATTATTATCAAAAGCCTTATCCTAAATCACTTTCCAATCAATTTGGTTTAGAGGTTATTTTCCCGATTATTCAAAAATATGCTATCTCTAATCAAGATAAACTAAGAACAATGTGTGAACACATTGCTCATCAAATTGCCGAATCTATTGTTCCTGGTGAATCACAAAAAATGTTGGTGACGGGTGGAGGTGCTTTCAATACTTTTTTAATGAAATTAATTTCAGAAAAATTATTGACTAAAAACGTTGAAGTCGTGATCCCTGATTCGAAATTAATACAATACAAAGAAGCATTGGTGATGGCCCTGATCGGCACACTCCGTTGGAGAGAAGAAAACAATGTATTATCAAGTGTCACCGGCGCATCTAGAAACAGTGTAGGCGGTGCTTTGTGGATGGGTCAAGAGTAATTATCTATAGTAATTCAACATGAATTATGTTATCTTTTTATACAAATTATTGACAATGCGTTTATGATTCAGTATCTTCGCACTTCGAAAATTCAATTTTTTATTATGACTTGGAAAGAATACTTTACATCTTCTATCGGTAAAAAGCTTGTAATGGCATTTACTGGAATTTTTTTAATTTTATTTTTAATCGTTCATGCAGTAGCCAATAGCTGTATTTTCTTAAACGATGGAGGTGTTACTTACAATGGGGTAGCACGTTTTTTAAGTCATAATTGGATTGTACGATTTTTAGAACTTGGATTGTTTGTAGGACTTTTTGCCCACATCATACAAGGTCTAATGTTGACGATGCAAAACAATAACAAAAGACCAGTAAAATATGCGGTTAACCCAGGAAATGCAACCAGCAAATGGTATAGTCGCAGTATGGGAATTTTAGGGAGTCTATTATTGATATTTTTAGTAATTCATTTAAAAGACTTCTTCATAGGAACTAAAATTGCTTTATACAGTGGTGATGCACCTCATAATTTATTTGACGAAATGAAAGAAGAGTTTCAAAATCCGGTTATAGTAGGTGTTTATTTAGCAGGTGTTATTGCATTGTGTTGGCATTTAATTCATGGATTTTCTAGTGCTTTTCAAACCATTGGAGTGAATAGTCCTAAATACAATGGCATCATTAAAAATGTAGGATATGTTTATACCATCTTGATTTGCGCAGCATTTGCTGCCATGCCAATTGCATTTCATTTTGGTTTAATAAAATAATAAATAACTACCAAGAGCACTCATTTGGCCACAAAGCTCACAGTGTTCTTCTTGTAAAATTCTTTGTGAACTTTGTGGTAAAAAATAAAATAATTATGGCAATTAATAATAGAATACCAGCTGGTGAATTAGCACAAAAATGGAGTACTTATAAAAGTACATGTAAATTAGTAAATCCAGCAAATAAGCGAAGTATTGATATTATAGTAGTAGGAACTGGATTGGCTGGAGCTTCTGCAGCAGCTAGTTTAGCAGAATTAGGCTATAACGTTAAAACTTTCTGTTTTCAAGACAGCGCTCGTCGTGCACATTCTATTGCAGCACAAGGTGGAATTAATGCTGCAAAAAATTATCAAAATGATGGAGACAGCGTATTTCGCTTGTTTTACGATACTATTAAAGGAGGTGACTACCGTGCTCGTGAAGCTAATGTACATCGCTTAGCCGAAGTGAGTGGAAATATTATTGATCAGTGCGTTGCTCAAGGGGTGCCTTTTGCGCGTGAATATGGTGGATTGTTAAGTAATCGTTCATTTGGTGGAACACAAGTTCAACGTACGTTTTATGCAGCTGGACAAACTGGGCAACAACTTTTGTTAGGTGCTTATTCAGCACAAATGCGTCAAGTATCTTTAGGGAAAATAGTTGAACACAACAGACACGAAATGTTGGATGTTGTTACTATTGATGGCAAAGCTCGTGGAATTATTGCTCGAAATTTAGTTACAGGTGAGATTGAAAGACATGGAGCTCATGCAGTCTTATTATGTACTGGTGGATACGGAAATGTATTTTTCTTGTCTACTAATGCCATGGGATCAAATGTAACTGCAGCTTGGAAAGCGCACAAAAAAGGTGCTATGTTTGGCAATCCTTGCTTTACACAAATACATCCAACATGTATTCCTGTAAGTGGCGATCATCAAAGTAAATTAACCCTTATGTCGGAATCGTTGAGAAATGATGGACGTATTTGGGTTCCTAAAAAACAAGGGGACAATAGAAAAGCAACAGAAATTCCAGAAGAAGAAAGAGATTATTACTTAGAGCGTCGTTATCCTGCATTTGGAAATTTAGTTCCTCGTGATGTGGCATCTCGAGCTGCTAAAGAGCGTTGTGATGCAGGCTATGGTGTAGGGAATAGTAAAATGGCAGTTTATTTAGATTATGCAGCAGCATTTGAACGTTATGGCAAAACAGAAGCTATTAAAACAGGTAAGACAAATGCTTCTAAAGAAGAAATTTTAAAAATGGGTAAGGCTGTTGTTAAAGAAAAATATGGCAACCTTTTTGAAATGTATGCAAAAATAACAGGAGAAGATCCATACGAAGTTCCTATGAGAATTTATCCAGCTGTGCATTACACAATGGGTGGCCTTTGGGTGGATTACGAATTAATGACCAATGTACCAGGACTTTACGCTTTGGGCGAAGCTAACTTTAGTGACCATGGTGCAAACCGTCTAGGGGCAAGTGCTTTGATGCAAGGGTTAGCAGATGGATACTTTGTAATTCCTTACACAATAGGAAATTATTTAGCAGATGAAATTTCTACACCAAAAATAAATACCAATCAAGCTGCATTTGAAGAAGCTGAAAAAGCAGTGAAAGATAGAATTAATCATTTCATGAATGTGAAAGGAACAAAGTCTGTTGATTATTTCCACAAAAAATTAGGCTTAATCATGTGGAATGAATGTGGTATGGCACGAAATGAAAAAGGATTGAAACAAGCAATTGCTGACATTAGAGCACTTCGCGAGGAGTTTTGGAAAGATGTTCGAGTGCCAGGTACTATGGATAGTTTAAATCCAGAATTAGATAAAGCGGGACGAGTTGCCGATTTCTTAGAATTAGGAGAATTGATGTGCCTTGATGCATTGACTAGAGAAGAAAGTTGCGGAGGTCATTTTAGAGAAGAACATCAAACCGCTGATGGTGAAGCATTGCGTCATGATGATAAATTTATGTATGTTTCTTGTTGGGAAAACAAAGGCAACAATGAATGGGAACTACACAAAGAAGATTTAGTGTATGATGTCATTCATCCAAGTCAACGTAACTATAAATAGAATAATTAATAATAAATACTTTTAAATATCGTTCAATATGGAACATAGTAATATAAATTTAAACTTGAAAGTTTGGCGTCAACCAAATTCAAATGCAGCAGGTAAATTTGAAACCTACAAAGCTGAAAATATTTCAACAGAAATGTCTTTCTTAGAAATGTTTGATGTGGTTAATGAAAAATTAATTAATAATGGTGAAGATCCAATTGCTTTTGACCATGATTGTCGTGAAGGTATTTGTGGTTCATGCAGCATGCATATCAATGGCCGTGCTCATGGTCCATGGGATGGTACAACCACATGTCAATTACACATGAGGGCTTTTAAAGATGGTGAAACAATTACTGTGGAGCCATGGAGAGCTGCTGCTTTTCCGGTATTAAAAGATTTAACGGTAGACAGAAGTGCTTTTGATAGAATTCAGCAAGCAGGAGGTTATATAAGTGTCAATACAGGAAACGCTCAAGATGGAAATTCTTTACCAATTAATAAAGAAATGGCCGATGCTTCATTTGATGCAGCGATGTGCATTGGTTGTGGAGCATGTGTTGCAGCTTGTAAAAACTCGAGCGCTATGTTATTTACGTCTGCTAAAGTATCTCAATATGCATTGTTACCTCAAGGTGAGCCAGAACGTAAAACTCGTGTTTTAAATATGGTTGCACAAATGGATAAAGAAGGATTTGGTGCTTGTACAAACACTGGTGCTTGTGAAGCAGAATGTCCGAAACAAATTTCAATTTCTAATATAGCTCGTTTAAATAGAGAGTATTTGAATGCTCAAATGAGTTTATAAAATTAATTGTAACTAATGTAAAATGCCATGCTATTGCATGGCATTTCTATTTTATAGTAAGTAGTTAGTTTTTGAAGATGTAGAAGATTTATTTTAATAAACTTTTTACGGTTTCTATAATATTTGCCAATTGGCTAGCATCTTGTCCACCAGCAGTAGCAAGGGTTTTGTTTCCACCACCACCACCTTTTATTAAAGGTGCAATATGTTCTTTAATTATTTTTCCAGCATCAAATGAAGAATGATCATCCACAGAAACAGCAACACTTGCTTTACCCTCAATATTGGCGGTTAAACAGAATAGGTAGGGTCCTTGAATATCATTTTTTAAATCGATACATAATTTTTTTAATGCATCGCCATTGCTTACTTCCAATTCGTCGGCAATAAAAGTAATGCCATTTATTTTCTCTCCTTTAACTAATAACTGACCTCTAATTCCTACCAAGG
>CANGUS010000064.1 GCA_947457085.1 Bacteroidota bacterium | reverse complement strand
CAACAATACCTTGTCGGTATGTTGGAGTTTGGGTGTTAATTCGGGGATATCAATTTTAAGTAAAAAATCCATTATTGATTCATTGTTTGAGCACGAATATATTTGACTTGTTCCAATTTTGCTTTGTAATAATCGGCCATTTGCACATCGCCTTTATTTCGATAGGTCATATCTAAATATTGCAAAGAAGTCATATCTAAGGTATCGGCTTTGCTTGCTTTTATAAACCAATAAATGGCGCTGTCTGGTCGTTGGGTATCGCCATAAACGCAACCTACATTGTTGGCAAAATCTGCTTCGGTAGTATCTTTCGAATGCGCTTTCATAAAATATTGATTCGACTCAAGAATATTTTGCAAGCCAATATTATAGGCATATTGTGCACTGTCCATTTTTCCTGCAGCTTGATATTCTCTTGCTTTTTTTACAAAGTTTTGTCCGGAAACATAAAACCCAGTACCTAAATTATTGATGAAAATCGCATTGGTAGTATCTTCATTGAAAGCTTTTTTATAATACACTTTAGCTGAATCTAAATTACCCAAATTAAAATACGCTTTACCTAATTGATTGTATCCATCGCTTGGCAATGCTGGGTAAATGCTCAAAGCCTTTGTAAGATAATAAATGGATCGTGCGTTTTCTTTTAAGCTAGAATCATTGATTTGTTGTGGGGTATATCCGAAAGGAGTCATTTTGTAAGTCAACACTTCTTTGCGTTCGGTGCTGGATAAATGGTTCCCCATATAGAAAAGCAAGTGAGTAGAGTTAGGATAATTTTCAACATCGGTAGAGAATAATTGATAATCGGTTTCCCAATCTTTGTTTCTATCTATGGTTTTAAAGCTGTACAAAGCCGTTGAAATAAATAAAATGGCCACAAGAATGGGTGCTGTTTTTAACTCACCGAAAAAGCCTTCGCCTTCATCTTTTTTAAAGAAATGGGCCAAAGCCAGCACAAGGGCAATAGTTAGTCCTAAGGAAGGCACAAACAATAAACGATCACCAAAAGAAGTACCAATCAACATGAATACGTTGGAAGTAATGGACATAGAAAAGAAGAACCATAAAATACCAAAAGCTATGGCTTGTTTTGATTTTAGCTTCCAAATAGCAAAGCCAAATAAAGCGCCCAAAAATAAAAAGGCGATTAAAAATCCTGGGTCGTTAAAACCTACAGGTTCTAATGTAGCAAAAGAGTAATCGCAAGAAAGGGTTTTTGGGTAAACGAATTTTTTCACATACTCTCCTAACGTATTTACAGCAGATGCAAACTGATTCGAGTTTTTATATTTTTCTTGTAAATCAAAAGGAAGAAATTTTTGCTCTGCAGGATTACACAAAACAATGTAATTATCTAAAGGGCTTGTTTTGCCAGCGGGTGGATAGCCGCTTAACGATTGGTGACGAGCAAGTAAAAAGAACAAAGAGCAAAGGAACATCACACCAGAAATGATCGCATTTTTCTGCATGCTTGCTTTCGTAAAAAAGTAAATAAACAGCGGAATGATGGCTACCGCAACTACAGTAGACTCCTTAGAGAACGAGGCAATTAAATAGCCTGCAACTCCCCCTACTAGATAAATAATTTTCTCTTTTGAGATATAGCATTGTATGCAACGGATGGCGATAAGAATACCTAACATACTTAAAATTTCATCTAAACTTTTTACGTTTGCCACCACTTCGGTATGAATAGGATGGGCTGCGAATAGCAATGCAATTAAAAACGGGATCAACCATTTCTTTTTACATACATCATAAAAAATAAAGAAAATAAACAGGACTGTCAAGGCAAAAAAGAATACATTGACTTTGTGAAAAGAATGCGGATCCCCGTTGAATTGATTCCATTCCCAATTGAAAACCAATTTAGTAAATGGACGATATAAAGAGTTTTCTAAATCCGAAAAATCCCCTTTACGCAAGGGCGTTGAAAAAATAGTTTTTGTATTTTCCCAAGACATGGGCGCTTTGGTAATTTTGTTGTTTTTTATGATTCCATGATCATCTAATACAAAGCGATGCTCAAAGGTATTGCTATAAATAAAAATACTAAATACAAATAAAAGCAGAGGATAAATTAAATAGCTAAATCGACCTGAAGGTTTAGTTACAGTTTGTTGATTATTTTCTACTCGTTTAGTTTGTTGAGTAGGTATTGTTTTTATGGCAGATTGAACCTGTTTTTGTTGCTTATTACTTTTGCTCATACGTTCTTTAAAAATGAATGAGGGGTAAAAATAATTTTAAAAAATGAAGTTACATAAAATAATTTTAAGCAAAAGAACTTGAAGACAAAGAAGGTTTTAAAAATACCTATACCAATCTTTCCACTTCTCTCATCCAACGTTCAGGAATTTCGTTGTTGCAGGCAGTAATATAATCTTTGTAAGAGCAAGGAATAAAAGATTCGTTAGGCAATTGCATCCACCAACGATTGGTTCTTTTTGATTTCAAAAACAAGCTGTTGTTGTGCGTAAATGTGATATGGTATTCTATAAACTGATCTTTGTCAGTCAATGGGCATTCTAGTTTTTGAACAGAGACTCCATCAATAAAATACCAAACCATTTGTGCAATTAGTTTAGCTGTAATTTGATCATTATCTAACTCGGGCAAATAGCCATAAATACCCAATGAACCCAAGGTATCGCTCATGCCAGCAAAGCGAGTAATTTTACACATTTCATCGCCATAAAATCCATTGGGTGAACCTAGTTTATTAGCAGGTGCATCGCTGTAACGGATGGCATTGATATCGATGCTCACAATGTGTGAGCTTCTTAAAGCGGGTTCCATTTCATCTAAATCTTCACGTGCTTTTCCAAGGCGAGTACAGTCGAAACGAAGTTTATCGAACGTTTCGATTAGATGAGGATTGACATAATAACTTTGAAAACCAATTAAGTTAAAATGGCGAACATAATTGGGCGTGAATGTTAGGGCTTCCATTAAATAACTATCGTATCTATTTTCCGAAACATCATCTAAATCAGCCAACATATCAATGACTGTAAAATCAATAATTTCTTGTTTGGTTTTGTAAACATCATATTGTTGTAAGGTTAAATCGTGGGAGCCCCCGATCACGATTACTTTTTTACCTAAATGATGTAATTCTGTTAAAACCGTTCGCAATGCGGCTTTTGTATCATTGAGTTGAGCTCCTTCTATGATATTTCCTATGTCGCCGATGCGAACATCTTCGTGCCAATAATGTAATTTATACAATTCTTTACGAACACAATCAGGACCATTGCTATAATCCATTTTTCTATTTTGTCCTCTTAGTTCACCGCAGCCTACTAGAATGACATCAATCTCCTCCATATCTACATTTGCATGGTTAATTGGAATTATATGATTTCCGATTTGAGTAGGCAAATAGACAACTTCTTCCGTTTCAGAAAAATGAATGGCTGTAGTGTACTGTAAAATTTCGCTTAAAATAGACATGAAAAATGTTTAGGTCACAAATATAACATAATGCTGTTCGATTTTTAAGTACAAACACGGATATATCAATTGCAAAATAAAAAAAGCGATTCGGCTTGAAAGAGCGCATTGCATTAGAGTCAAAAAAATAAAGAAGGCTGAAAACGGGGGTACTTACCTATTTTTATGCTAAAATGTCAATAGTAATTGTCAATAAAGACAGCCTATTTTAAGAACATCTGAAAAAATGGCTTACTTGTAGCTTTGGCACATTTCATGATAATATGGGTAACAAATATCAATTTTTTTAAACTTAAAAAATAAACAAATGGCAAAAGCAAGTAAAGCAGCAGTAAAAGTATCCATTACTCCATTACACGACCGTGTAATTGTTAAACCAGCAGCAGCTGAAACAAAAACAGCTGGTGGAATTATTATACCTGATACAGCAAAAGAAAAACCGCAACGTGGTACAGTTATCGCAGTTGGCGCTGGTAAAGCAGACGAACCAATGACGGTAAAAGTAGGCGATATGGTTCTTTATGGAAAATATGCTGGAACAGAAATTGCACTTGAAATGGAAGATTTATTAATCATGAGAGAAAGCGATATTTTAGCAATCATCTAAGAGAGTTGGCGGATGTCAGTTGTCGGTTGTCAGGAAATACAATAAATAAACAATAGGCAATAGTCAGTAGGCAATTTTATACTAAACTGCTAAACCCTAAACAAAATAATTAAACATTAATCATTAACAATTAAACATTCATATACAATGGCAAAACAAATATTCTTCAATATAGAAGCTCGTAATAAAATGAAAAAAGGGGTTGATACCCTTGCAGATGCAGTAAAAGTAACTTTAGGACCAAAAGGTCGTAATGTAGTCATCGAGAAAAAATTCGGTGCGCCTCACATCACGAAAGATGGTGTAAGTGTTGCAAAAGAAATTGAATTAGAAGACCCAATTGAAAATATGGGTGCTCAAATGGCGAAAGAAGTAGCCAGCAAAACAGCGGATGCAGCAGGAGACGGAACCACAACAGCAACTGTATTGGCTCAGTCAATTATTGCTGAAGGAATTAAAAACGTAGCGGCAGGTGCTAACCCAATGGATTTGAAACGTGGTATTGACAAAGCGGTTTCTGCGGTAGTTGACAATTTACGTACACAAACAGAAAAAGTAGGTAATGACAACAAAAAAATTGAACAAATTGCCACTATCTCTGCAAACAATGACAACAACATTGGAAAGTTAATTGCACAAGCAATGGCTAAAGTTGGGAAAGAAGGTGTTATCACAGTAGAAGAAGCAAAAGGAACTGAAACTACCGTTGATGTGGTAGAAGGGATGCAATTCGATAGAGGTTATTTATCTCCATACTTCGTTACTAACAGCGAAAAAATGGTTGCAGAATTAAGCAATCCAATGATTTTAATTTATGACAAGAAAATTTCTACGATGAAAGACATCTTGCATATTTTAGAAAAAGTAGCACAAGCAGGTCGTCCATTAGTTATCATTTCTGAAGATTTAGAAGGAGAAGCATTGGCTACATTGGTGGTAAATAAATTACGTGGTACCATCAAAGTGGCTGCTGTAAAAGCACCTGGATTTGGAGACCGTCGTAAAGAAATGTTACAAGACTTAGCTATTTTAACTGGAGGTATGGTTATCAGCGAAGAAATGGGTCATAAATTAGAAGCGGCAGAATTAGCTTCTTTAGGTCAATGTGAGAGCATTTCAATTGACAAAGACAATACAACGATTGTAGGAGGTAAAGGTAAAAAAGCTGATATCACTGCACGTGTAAATCAAATTAAAGCACAATTAGAATCTTCAACAAGCGACTACGATAAAGAAAAATTACAAGAGCGTTTAGCTAAATTAGCAGGCGGTGTAGCGGTATTGTATGTAGGTGCTGCAACAGAAGTAGAAATGAAAGAAAAGAAAGACCGAGTAGATGATGCATTGCATGCAACTCGTGCTGCTGTAGAAGAAGGAATTGTACCTGGTGGTGGAACCGCTTTCATTCGTGCAATTGACAGCATCGTAAAATTAAAAGGAGCTAATGATGACGAAAACACGGGTATTGCAATTGTACGTAGAGCATTAGAAGAACCAATGCGTCAAATTGTTGCAAACTGTGGTTTAGAAGGATCTATCATTATCCAAAAAGTACGTGAAGGAAAAGGTGACTATGGTTTCAATGCACGCACAGAAGTGTATGAAAACTTATACAAAGCAGGCGTTATTGATCCAACTAAAGTGAGCCGTGTAGCATTAGAAAATGCAGCATCTATCGCTTCTATGTTGTTAACGACTGAGTGTGTAATAGCAGACAAACCAGAACCAAAATCTGCCATGCCATCTATGCCTCCAGGTGGTGGAATGGGAATGGATTATTAAAAAACGATGTCGGATGAAGATGTCCGATGTTTGGAAATACAAAAAAGCCGATTCGAAAGAGTCGGTTTTTTTTGTTTGATTAAATAAATAATGTTGTACTTTTATGATTAGAAAAAAACACAATTATGGTAAAGGTACAATCGATAAAAGAACCTATAAAAAAGAAAACAAAAGCACTTACTTCAAAAAAAGAAAAAGTTGTATTGTTCAATGGCAATAAAGATTTTAATGAAATTTGGAATAATGTTGTAAAATCATCTACTAATAGTGCAAAGGCAAATAACAGCAAGTAAGTCTTTTAAAAAGCAAGTAGAGAAATATTTAATTTACAAAGACTCTGTACAAGAAAAAAAGCAAAGTTTCGACAAACTAAATACATCTATTTTGAAGTAGAAAAAATTTCTAAACTAACTACTTTCCCATGCAAAAAAGTACAGTACAGAAACAGTAAAAACCTACAATACTTTGTTTTTCAAAAACATCATATTTTATTTAAACTTACTTCAACACATCTTCAATTAATGTATTTTGTAGCCTCCAAAAGAATTAAGAAAAGTTTGTAAAAGCCGACGGCTTTTTATTATTTTTATCCCAAATATTTTAATTTATGAAGAAGTTTCTACTTTTATTTTTAGTTGCTTTTTTTGCCAATGCTGTGCAGGCACAAGATTTTATTACCGTTTGGAATTTGAATAATCCTGGCTGGAGTACTAACTCCATTGCTTTTGGTATTGAAACAACAGGCAATGTAAATTATACTTGGGAAACCATACCAGCAGGCACCACAGGCAGTGGAAGTTTTACGGGAACCACCGCAATTATTTCAGGATTGCCCACAAATTCAAAGATCCGATTAAAAATTAATCCTACTCATTTTAATCGAATTAATATAAGTAGTTACGCAGATAAAAGTCGTTTAGTAAATATTGAACAATGGGGCGGCGTTGCTTGGTCGAGTATGGAAATGGCTTTCTATGGTTGCGATTCCCTCAATATATCCGCAACTGATGTACCCAATTTAAGTTTAGTAACCAACATGTCATCTATGTTTTATCGGTGCAGTAGTTTAAACAGCCCTGCTAATATGAATACATGGAATACGAGTAATATAATCAACATGGAATATATGTTTTATGATGCAACTAACTTTAATCAACCCATTGGTAATTGGAATACAAGCAATGTTAATAATATGAGTTGGATGTTTTGGAGAACAAACAATTTTAATCAACCCATCGGAAATTGGAATACGAGTAATGTTACTAATTTATATGCAATGTTTGCTTTTGCATCCAATTTTAATCAACCCATTGGAAATTGGAATACGAGTAATGTAACAAGTATGACTGGAATGTTTGGTTATGCTGCAAATTTTAATCAACCCATAGGAAATTGGAATACCAGTAATGTTACTAATATGGAAGGAATGTTTGGAGGTGCAACATCTTTTAATCAACCTATTGGTAATTGGAATACAGGTAATGTAACAAATATGCGTTCGATGTTTTATAATGCAAACTCTTTTAATCAACCTATTGATAATTGGAATACGAGCAATGTAACCAACATGGAATATATGTTTTCTGGAGCATGGGTTTTTAATCAACCCATTGTAAATTGGAATTTAACAGCCCTTTTAAACAATAAAAATATGTTAGATGGCTGTGGTATGGATTGCGGTAATTATTCATCTACTTTATATGGTTGGGGAAATAATACTAGTACACCAAATGGATTGTCTCTGGGAGCTACAGGTATTAAGTACGGTACAAATGCTGTTTCCAGTAGAAATTATTTAATCAATACTAAAGGGTGGTCAATTTCTGGAGATGCTATGATTAATACTGCCTGTTATCCAACTCAAATATCAACAAATAATGAAAATCATTTAATCACTATCTCTCCTAATCCTACCAATTCTATTTTCAAAATTGAATGTCCGATGAATGGCGCCAACGTGATTTTATACAATTCATTTGGTCAAAAATTATTGACTTCAAAAATTGAAAATCAAACATCGTTGATAGATATTAGTCATTTTTCTAAAGGCATTTACATTGCTGAAATTTTAGATGATAAAACAACTTATAGAGTAAAAATTATAAAAGATTAAATTAAAAGCCGACTCTTTCGAATCGGCTTTTTTTGAATTAAATTGTATATATTCTATTTTTTATATTAAATTTGAAGATTATAATCTATTATTTATATGAAAAAAATAGAACGTATTCTACAAAATACATTAAATAAAGAATGGAATGGGGGCAAAATCATTCTGGTATTAGGCCCGAGACAAGTAGGAAAAACAACACTCATTAAAGAAATATGTGATTCTAAAGGTGATTATCTGTTTATTAATGGGGATGATATTGAGGACAAACAACTGCTACTAAATGCAGGTGAAAACAAGCTAAAACAAATCATAGGTCAACATAAAACAATTTTTATTGATGAAGCACAACGGATTAATGATATTGGCATCACGCTAAAAATAATTCATGATAGAATGCCATCCGTACAAGTTGTAATTTCAGGATCTTCGGCTTTAGAGCTTTCAAATTCAGTGAACGAACCTTTAACGGGTAGAAAATGGGAACACCTTCTTTTTCCTATTTCTTGGCAAGAAATGATAAACCACTTTGGTTATATAGAAACTCATAAAAACCTTTCTCATCATTTGATATTTGGGCTTTATCCTGAAATTGTGATGAATCCTTTAGAGGCAGAAAAAAGATTAAAAGAATTAGCCAACAGTTATTTATATAAAGACCTTTTGCAATATCAAAAAAT
>CANGUS010000063.1 GCA_947457085.1 Bacteroidota bacterium | reverse complement strand
TATTATCTTGCAAAAATGCAGTTACTCGTTGGTAATTGAAATCATTGGCCGTCTTGTAGCGCCTTGCCATATTCAATGAAGTATCGCTAAAAGGTTGAGAAAAACCTGCGCTGTCTCTACGCTCCCACTCATTTAATTTGTCAGAAATATTAATAAATTCGGAATTTAATCCCCATTGAAAATAATGACTTTTTACATCATGTGAGCCTTTAACCCCTATGTTTGCTACATTGACATTCAAATAATTTCGTGCATAGGAATGTATAACTCCAGTGCCGAGTGCATATTTTAAATCCCCAAAATTAGTTTTACCTAAATCGGTTTCTAATTCCCCTAATAAATATTCTCCTTTAATATCATAGGTTTCAGCCTCGTCGGTTTGATAACCAGATGCAATTAGTTTGTAAGTATTTTTACTATTGGGCGTATGAGTTAATGAAATTCCACCATACCGAGAATCAAATTTATCAATTTCGGCACCTTCGTAAATCGTTCTTAATTGAAATGCTTTATTAATTAATCCAAAACTTTGAGTAGCACTTGCTGGTTGAAAATCAAATCGATTGCGTGCATAATTTCCAAAAACATCTACTTGCCAATCCGTATTAAATTGGTACGTTACATAGGCTTGCAAATCAGTAAATGTAGGATTGTAAACACCTTTCGTTTGTTGTGCTTGCAATAAATATTGATTCGTTTTTTGACGCAATCCAATCATGTAGGTTAATCTATTTTTTTTGCCCGTACCTTCTAAATGTGCACCAACGCCCAACATACTCAAACGCACGCTCCCTCCAAATTCTTTTGGGCGTTTATAAGTGATGTCGAGCACACTGCTCATTTTATCGCCATACTTTGCTTGAAAACCACCTGTAGAAAAATTAACTCCACCTACTAAATCAGGATTGATGATGCTTAATCCCTCTTGTTGTCCACTTTTTACTAAAAACGGTCGATACACTTCAAAGTCATTGATATACACTAAATTTTCATCAAAATTTCCGCCTCTCACATTATATTGAGAAGTCATTTCATTGTTATTGCCATTCAAAAATATTTTTAACATCGACTCAATTCCTTCTATCGGCGTGGGTTGCAATTCATATAATTTAGGATCAATGCGAACAGAGCCTGCTTCATTTCGTCTTTTATCACTTTTAATGGTAATGTCTTTTATTTTTTTTATGTTAGGCGTTAGCGAAATACTTAAATTAATAGTTTCACCTTTCTCTAATCGTTTGTAAACTACTTTTGTTGAATAGCCTATGGCAGTAAAAACCAATGCTAAATTTTTATCAACGGGAACACTGATGCTAAATGCACCTGCCGCATTGGTTTTAGTTCCATTAGGAAAACCTTTTACACTTACAGAAACCAATTCGAGTGGATTATCAAATTCATCCATGACTTTCCCTTTCACAATGGCATTGTCCTTTTGGGCAAAAAGTGAAACAGATAAAAAACAAAAAATTAGTATGAATACATTCTTCATAAAGAGTAAAACGAAAGTAAGGTAAAAAAAGTATAAATGAAGGGTAAAATGATTTTTTTAAAACTAATTAAATAAAATATGTCGATAAGAATTTCATCTAATTTCTAAATGAAATATGCAATAAGAATTGATTGCAAAATGGGTATTGGATTTCCCTAAAAAATTTCAGTTACAGTCTGTAATAAACGAATAGCTGGAAAGAGATTCCAAAAAGAGGTGAATGTTAAATAAAATAAATTCTAGTTTGCTTTTTTAGCTAAATAGAACATGGTGGAACATTTGTTTGGATTTAATATTTCATTGGCTTGCTCAAAAATATCATCTACTGTAACTTGATTATAATTTTCAAATTCCGTATTCATTTGCGAAGCATCCCCTAGCAACTCATAAAATGCTAAATTATTCGCCCGATTCAATAAACTCAAATCTTCAAAAGCCAACATGCTTTCAATTTTAGTTTTTACTTTCTCCAATTCTGTTTCCGCAATTTTTTCAGATTTCAACAAATCCAATTCTTTCTCTATCGCTGCATCAGCTTGTTCGGCGGTGATTCCATCCGAAATTTTCCCTTCAATAACCAACAATCCTTTTTCTACACTGCCGGTATGATAACAATCTATTTGACTGAATAATTTTTGTTCTTTTACCAAGCGTTGATGCAAACGCGCCGAATTCCCTCCTGACAAAACATCAGAAATTAAATCCGCAACGTAGTAGTTTTTTTCTCTTCGAGCAGCCATTGGATAGGCTTTGTAAATCACGCTTACTGGGACCTCTTTTTCCAAAACTAATTTACGAGGCGATGTTTGTTCTGGCTCATCTGCAATATTTCTATTGTATTTTTCCCCAGCTTCAATCGGTTCAAACCATTTTTCAGACAATTCTTTTACTTTTTCTGTGGTAATATTCCCTGCAACACAAAGAATGGCATTTTGAGGACGATAATGTTTAAAAAAGAAATTTTTCACATCCTGTAATTGAGCATTTTCAATATGTGACAATTCTTTACCAATCGTCATCCATTGATATGGATGTTGCGTATAAACCAATTCTCGTAAATATTTCCAAGCATCTCCATAGGGCTTGTTAATGTAATGTTCTTTAAATTCCTCACATACTACTTTACGCTGTACATCTAAACTTTTTTCACCAAAAGCCAACGATAACATTCGATCACTTTCTAGCCAAAATGCAATTTCCGCATTTTTTGCTGGGAGTTGTATATAGTAATTCGTCAAATCATTGGTGGTATAGGCGTTATTTTCACCTCCGGCATTTTGCAGCGGTTCATCATATTCAGGAATGTTTACACTACCACCAAACATTAAATGTTCAAATAAATGTGCAAAACCTGTTTGATTCGGATTTTCATCTTTTGCACCCACATCATATAAAATATTCATGGCCACCATAGGTGTAGTAAAATCCTCGTGTACAATGACTTTTAAACCATTTTTGAGTGTAAATTTATTATAATGAATCATAATTTAGCTATTTATAAAGGAGCGAATGGGAATGAATAAGCTTTGCAAATATAGTGCAGAGTGGTCGGATGTGATGCCACAAATAAACCAAAAACAATATTATCAATTGAACAATGGTTTAGCCTATTTAAACAAAAAAGGAAACAAAATATTTTGTTTCCTTTTGCTTGTGCGCCTGGAGGGACTCGAACCCCCATACCTCACGGCATCAGATCCTAAGTCTGACGTGTCTACCAATTTCACCACAGGCGCTTTTCAGATTTAGGATGGCAAATGTATAAATTTAATTCCACTTTAATAATTAATTTCTTTAATTTTATTTCGAATATGCGTTTAAAAACAATTCGAATGGAAGCATTGTCCAACGACGAAATTGATTTTCTTTCTGTAAAACAAGCAAAAGAGCGTCGAACGTTTTATTTCGGAATGAAATGGATGCTGGTCGTTTGTTTGGTTATGCCTTTGTTAGTTGCCACCATCATACATTTTGAAGACAAGCCAGTATTGAATTTTAAAGAGGCTTATTGTTATGCTCAAATCACCATGGCATTGATGTTTCTTTTTATCATGATGGCAACCTATGCTCGAAAATTACTTTTTATCAATCTTGATGTAAAACACCAACAAAAAATAATTGAAAGTGTAGAAATCATACAAAAGAAATTCATGCCCCAAAATCAAAGTTTTCATTTTTATATCAAAAGCCAAATAAAAATGAGCATTGAAGTTACACAAGATGATTTTTTAAAATTTGAGGAAGGCGATGAAATCAATATTGAATACTCTAAATACAGCAAGGAATATTTTGGCTATTTTTAGCAATACGCCCCCTTTTTATAACCCGGTGAGTGTGCTTGTTATCTGATATTATTATATTATTTTTACCACCTTATACTTAAAATTGAATTATGTCGCCATACATTTTATTAGCCTTTGTCGTTGCCTATTTCGCTTTGCTTTTAGCAGTTGCCTATGTAACTTCTAAAAAAAGTGATAATAACTCATTCTTTATAGGCAACCGAAATTCAAATTGGATGTTGGTTGCTTTTGGTATGATCGGCACTTCCTTAAGTGGCGTTACGTTTGTGAGTGTGCCTGGTGGCGTTATGAAAAATGGCTTTGCATATTTTCAATTATCCATAGGTTATTTATTAGGATACATTGTGATTGCTTACATATTGTTACCACTTTATTATCGACTCAATTTAACGAGTATTTATAATTATTTAAATACCCGAATGGGCATTAAAAGTTACAAAACAGGTGCCAGTTTTTTTATATTGAGTAGAACATTGGGTGCCACCGCTCGATTATATTTGGTTGTCAATATTTTACAAAATGTAATTTTAAATGATTTGCACGTTCCTTTTTGGGCAACCACCTTAATTATATTGGCTATGATTTTGGTATATACTTTTGAAGGGGGCGTAAAAACCATTGTGTGGACAGACACCCTGCAAACCGTGTGTATGTTGGCAGGCTTAGTCATTTGTGTGGTTTTTATTTTAAACAAATTAGATTTAAACATGGGGCAAGCCATAGCACAAATGAGCGATAAAGGCTACAATAAAGTTTGGTTTACTGATCCCAATAGTAAATTGTTTTTTGTGAAACAAATACTTGCCGGTGCTTTCATCACCATCACCATGACAGGCATGGACCAAGAAATGATGCAAAAAAATATCAGTGTAAAAACATTGGGGGATAGTCAAAAAAACATGTTGACCTTAGCGGTAACCATGTTAGGCGTTATTTTATTGTTTTTATTTTTAGGTGGATTACTCTATTTGTTTGCAGAAAATAATGGGGCAACCATGATTAATGATGCCTTTATGATTGGCAATACGAATGTAGGCAAAGACAATTTATTTCCAGCGATGGCATTGCACTATATGCCACAGGCCTTTAGCATTATTTTTATTATTGCCCTAATTAGTGCGCTTTTCCCAAGTGCCGATGGCGCTATTACTGCTTTAACCTCCAGTTTCTGTATTGATATTATAGGCATTCAACAACGCGATGATTTGGACGAAAAAGGCAAGAAAAAGCTACGCCAAAGAGTACACTTAATTTTTGCAGGTGTTTTTTTAATCGCTGTTTTAGGTTTCAAAGCCATCAATGAATCCAGCATGATCGATGTAATTTTAAAAATTGCAACCTATACCTATGGACCGTTATTAGGGCTTTTCACATTTGGCATTCTTACCAAGCGCACTGTAAACGACAATATGGTTCCTCTCATTTGCATATTGGCACCCATTATTAGTTTTGTGGTTGATAAATATCAAAAAGAAATTTTTGGGAACTATGAAATTGGAAACGAATTATTAATTTTTAACGGTTTAATTACTTTCTTGATGTTATTTATTTTTTCAACTTCGAATAAATACTCATCAAACAATAAATAAATAAATTCACTGACAACCAACATCTGTCAACTGCCCCTTTTTTAAAATGCATTTACTCACTTCAGAAATCATCAACGAATATTGCGAACAACATTCAACACCAGAGAATGCTGTTTTACGCGAGCTCAATCGCCAAACTCATTTACAAACCGAATTGCCAGTAATGCTTTCGGGACATTTACAAGGTCGCATTTTAAGCATGATGAGTCACATGTTGCGACCAACATACATTTTAGAAATTGGAACATTCACAGGATATTCAGCCATGTGTTTAGCTGAAGGCCTGCAAGAAAATGGCAAACTTATTTCAATCGATATGAATGAGGAAACTACCGAGATGGCCACTCATTATATTGCAAAAAACAATATGCAAAACAAAATAGAATTACATATTGGAAAAGCCATCGATATCATTCCAACGCTAAATTATGAATTCGATTTGGTGTTTATTGATGCCGACAAACCTGGATATTCTAATTATTTTAACAATGTAATTGATAAAGTTAGAAAAGGAGGTTTTATATTAGCAGACAATGTACTTTTTCATGGAGATGTAGTCAATGAAAAGCCTGGCAAAAATGCCCTCGCGATGCAAGACTATAACAAAAAAATGACAGCCGATAATCGCCTTGAAAATGTACTTTTGCCAATACGAGATGGCATTATGGTTTCTCGAAAAAAATAATTTTAAGTTCATTATGCGTTATATTTTAAAAACAGCTTTCAGTATTATTGGTTTGCTACTTACAAGCAACCTTTTTGCTCAATCTCAAGAGCAAGTAGAACAGTATATCGAAAAATATAAAAAATTAGCGATTGATGAACAAATAAGAAGTGGAGTTCCTGCCACTATAACACTAGCACAAGGCATTCACGAAGCGGCTGCAGGTACCAGTGAATTGGCCATTGAAGCAAATAATCATTTTGGCATCAAATGTAAATCTACATGGACAGGCATGACCTACTTACATGATGATGATGCAAAACAAGAATGTTTTAGAAAATATTCGAGTGCGGAACAATCCTATATAGACCATTCTGATTTTTTGAGAAAGAACAATCGATACAGTGCTTTATTTGAATTAGAAATGACTGATTATATCGGATGGGCGACAGAATTAAAACGTGCTGGTTATGCAACCAATCCGGCTTATGTAAAACGGTTAACGGATATCATTGAGAAATATAATTTACAAGTATACACTGCAGCGGCGTTGAATAAAAAAAATGTGGTTGCAGGTGATGTTGTTCCTGAAAAAATTAAAACGCCTGCTATTGAAACAGTCAAAACAGTTAAGACGGTCATTAAAGAAGAACCTAAAAAAGAAATAAGTAATCCATTATCTGAAACAATATACTACAAAGGCTTAAAAGGATTTTATGGGAAAAAGGGAGATATGCTTTTGGAGAAAGCAATTGAATATAATATTCGTTACGCAAGATTATTGCAACTTAACGAATTAGAAGATGCCCCTTTGCCTTATGACATGTTTGTATTTACTGAGAGAAAACGCAGAGTAGGTACCGTTGAATTTCATCAGGTTCAAAAAGGAGAAACGATGCTTTTGATTGCTCAAAAAGAAGCCATGGGTTTAGACAATCTTTTGGCATTTAACAATCTTATGGAAGGGCAAGAACCTGAAATTGGTGAGCAATTAAATTTGCAATATAGAATGGCAGGCACCCCCAAATTAAAAGCAAAATTTTTAGAACCCTTGATTGCAAAAGAAGAGGTAAATACAACTACCCAAGAAAAAACTGAATTGATTGCAAAAGTGGAAATAGAAAAAACTATTCCTGTAGAAAAAGAAATAATTAATGAAGTGGTAGAGGAAGTGAAAAAACAGGAAACGGCCAAAGAGGAAGATACCCCTGTTTTATCTAATGAAGATCTGCAAAAAATGGAAACCTTAAAAAATGAACTTCAAAAACAAGAAGTGAAAACTGAAGAGGTAAAAACTGAAGAGGTGAAAACTGAAGAGGTGAAAACAGAAGAGGTCAAAACAGAAGAAGTGAAAACTGAAGAAATTGCAGCAATAGATTCACCTAAGGAAGAAGAAGTAAAGAAAACAATCTTGATTGATGAAAATTCACCTATCATAGATATTGAAAAAGCCAAACGTATTGAAGCTTTATTATCCGAAGAAAATAAAGTAGAAGCTGATGTTGTAGTGAAAGAGGTCATTGCAAAAGAAACCCCTAAAGCAGAAAAGATAAAAGCAACCGCTAACAATGAAGATGTAAAATTAACTCCTGAAAAAGTTGTGAAAGAAGTTAGAATTGCACCTAAAAGAACATACCCTGAAAAAAATGTAGATGCAGATACTAAATCGTTGAAAGAAAAATTTGATGCAGCTGTATATAAACCGCTACCTGAAAGAAAATTAAAAAAGGTTGTGCCTGCTGCTGTAGTAAAAGACACTGTTAAAAAAGTGGTTGTAAAGAAGGAAGCTATAAAACCTAAAACGGCAGAAAATAAAAATGCCAAAAAAGATGTTCCAAAGACCAAAGGGCAAAAGGCAGACAACTCAAAGGACAAAAAAGATAAACCAAGTCCTAAGACTGACAAAAAGAAAACAGACGATAAAAAGGAAAAAAGTAAAATAGGTAAGAAAAAATAGAAAATAGTAATGAACGTATTAGATAAAACATTTAGACCCTTTCTCTCTGCAGAAGTATTGAACGAAAGAATAAAAGAATTAGCAACACAAATTAATAAAGACTATATCGGGAAAAATCCAATTTTTATTGGCATTTTAAATGGCTCATTTATGTTTGCTTCCGATTTATATAAAAACATAACTGTTCCCTCTACTATCTCCTTCATTAAATTGGTTTCATACAAAGGAACAACTTCCACTGGTACTGTAATTACTGCCATTGGTTTAGAAGAAGACCTTACCGACAAAGATGTTATTTTAATTGAAGATATTGTAGATACCGGAAAAACAATGAAAGAGTTTGTTGCCACTTTGCACAAACAATCACCAGCCAGCATTCAAATTTGTACTTTATTGCACAAGCCTGAAGCTTTGCAACATCCCTTAGATTTGAAATATGTAGGATTTGAAATTCCG
This sequence comes from Bacteroidota bacterium, assembly GCA_947457085.1. Taxonomy (GTDB): domain Bacteria; phylum Bacteroidota; class Bacteroidia; order Chitinophagales; family Chitinophagaceae; genus OLB11. The sequence continues at coordinate 196 of CANGUS010000063.1, read as the reverse complement.
AATAAATTCGTAGTTGGATATGGTTTAGATTACGATGGCTTCGGAAGAAACAGCCAAGAAATTTTTCAGTTAGATGAATAATTCTTAATATTAATTTCTAAAATTTTATTCATGGAAAAAGTAAAACATCCAAAGGCCTTACCCTATCTTTTCTTTTCTGAAATGTGGGAACGATTTGGTTACTATTTAATGATTG
>CANGUS010000062.1 GCA_947457085.1 Bacteroidota bacterium | reverse complement strand
TATGCCACTACAGACAGAGACAATCAATATGAAAATGACAATACTATTTTTGATTTATACTCTGAAAATCCTACAGGTACAGATCCAGTAACATTTTTTTATAGCACCAATCAATGTGGTATTTATACTACACAAGGCAATTGTTATAACAGAGAACATATCGTGCCCCAATCAATTTTTAATTCGGCTTCGCCAATGCAATCGGATGCACATTTTATTGTGCCGGTAGATGGTTATGTAAATGGGATGCGTTCCGATAATCCTCATGGAAATGTTGCAGTTGCTTCTTGGACTTCTTTAAATGGCAGTAAACGAGGAACGAGTGCCGTGCCTGGTTATACAGGAACCGTATTTGAACCATTGAATGAATTTAAAGGAGATATTGCTCGAATGTATTTTTATTTTGCTACCAGATACGAAAATTTAGTTGCAGGGTATACCTCTTATCCTATGTTTAATGGTACTAGCAACCAAGTATTTAGCAACCCATTTTTAAATATGCTCATTTCGTGGCATAATCAAGACAGTGTAAGTGCTCGAGAAATTGCTCGAAACAATGCTATTTATACCTTACAAAATAATCGAAATCCATTTATTGATCATCCAGAATATGTAGGAATGATATGGGGAAATAATACCAATCCAGTCACTCAAAACATTACATTTAATTCGTTAGCAAATGTGCCTTACAGCAATGATACTATTACATTAAATGCTACCAGTAGTTCAAATTTACCTATTTCGTATACCAGTTCAAATCCGAATGTGGCCTCAGTGTTTGGTAATTTTGTGACGATAGTTGGAGTAGGCACTACAACCATAACTGCTTCACAAAATGGAAATGCATTTTATACAGCAGCTACTCCAGTATCACAATCACTCACCATTATTCAGGCTACGCAAACCATCACCTTTAATGCCTTAGCAAGTAAAGTTTTGGGCGATGCTCCTTTTATTTTAACAGCTACTGGAGGCGCTTCAGGAAATACAATTACGTATGTTAGTAGCAATCCTGCAGTAGCTACTGTTTCAGGTAATAGTATCACCATTGTGGGCGTGGGCAATACAAATATTACCGCCTCCCAACTGGGTAATGCTAATTTTTTAGCAGCTGCAGATGTAGTAAGAAACTTAACAGTTACTAATGGTGTTCTTGCAGGTTGGGATTTTAGCACTTTAGCAGGAGGTACCGGTATAAATAATTTTGGAGCAAGTCCGTATGCTGCAACCTTTAGCACGCCAAATTGTAGTGTTGGAGGAATAACAAGAGGGGCAGGAATTTTAACACCCACTAATTCTGCTGCCGCTGCTCGGGCTTGGGGTGGAACGGTGAATACGGCTACAGCAACCTCTGCTATGAATATAAATTCTTTTATTACATTTACGATAAAACCTTTGAGCGGATATGCATTAGATTTAGGTTCAATTAATCCAATTGATTATAGACGCTCAAGCACAGGAGCTACTAATGCATTGGTTCAATACAGTATAAATGGCGGAACCTATGTATCAGTAGCCACTTTAAATTTCACAAATAACTCTTCTAGCGGAGCTTCAGCAGGAACTATTGATTTATCAACAATTACAGCCTTACAAAATATTCATTCATCTCAAACCATCACCGTGAGAATCATTCCTTATGGTGGAACAGGTGGCTCTTTTTACTTTTACGATCGAGCAGTTTCATCGGCGTATGATTTAAGTATATTAGGAAATATCCGATTATGCAATGCCTCTTCTTCCAATACTATTGATACCGTTCTTTTGAGTGCAACACCCTATCTTTGGAATGGTCAAAGTATTTCCTCATCCGGAACTTATACATTTTCAACGATTAATTCTTTGGGTTGTGATTCGGTAGCCACTTTAAATTTAACTGTATTATCTAATCATAACACTTTAAATTTAAAAGCGTTTTTAGAGGGTTATTATGTTTCTTCGAACTTGATGAGTCCTGTTTTATTGAATGAAGGCGTTGGTACAAATTCACTTTTATGTGATAGTATAACGGTAGAATTACATTCATCTTCGGCTCCTTATGCATTGGCATATACTTACACAGGGGTGATAGGAACCAATGGTTTATTAGCCTGTACATTTCCGAGTAGTGCCAGTGGCAATGCGTATTATATAGTAGTAAAACATCGCAATTCGATTGAAACCTGGAGTGCAAGCCCTGTAACCATTACGGCGGAAACAACTTATGATTTTAGCAATGCAATTTCAAAGGCTTATGGCAATAATCAAGCGGCAGTAGGGAACGGACAATATGCATTGTTTAGTGGAGATATCAATCAGGATGGCTTTGTGGATGTAGGAGATTATCCTTTATTTGATACGGATTTGCAAAATGGCATTTATGGAATTTATATAGCAAGCGATTTAAATGGAGATGGCTTTGTGGATGTGGGAGATTATCCATTATTTGATGCCAATAATCAAAATGGTATTTATTTAATTACTCCTTAAACAAGTATTAAAAAAAATCCGAAGGATAAGCTTCGGATTTTTTCATTTTATAACTTCACGATTTTCTTCACTGTTTTTGCCTTTGCAGAATTCATTTCTATAAAATAAATGCCACTATTTAAATTGCCTGTATCTAGTTTAATGAGTTTGGTAAAGTTGCCTGATCGTATTTTTTGGCCTTGACTATTCATTAATACAAAATCAATTTTTTCTGAATTGTTTGAATTGATTTCTACAAAATCATTGACAGGATTAGGGTAAATAGTCAGTTGATTTCCTAATTCATTGTCTTCAAAATGAGTAGCTGATAGAGATTGGTTTAAAGCAAATTGCCCTTCTTTGTTCAATATCCAATTGTTAGGATCAATTTTGATACCTGAAATTATCTTGGAACTAGGAATAATAAATGTATGTAGGTTTTGTGTTATATCTACTTTAATGATTGTGTCTCCACTAGCACTTAAACAACGAATTTCAAGCGGTGTTTTAAATAATGGAGTTGCTGTAGAAGTAGTAGATTCATTTACTTTGATATAGATATTATTTCCATCACTATAATATTGACCGTAAAAAACCGGACTGCCCAAACCATATATCCATTGGCCAAAATAATCATTTAAATTAATACCTGTAAATGCCTGTAAAGAGCTGTGTAAATCATCTATACTAGCCGTTGAAAAAGAATATTGTGTTTGAAAGTTTTTTAATCCAGCAAAAAATAAACTGTCTCCTAGTACAAAGCGGAGGGTATGAACCACTGCACTCCCTTTGTCGTACGTAAGTCTACTATCAAAAATTCTGTTTACATCCGTCGTATCGGTAAAATAAACGGTGGCATTATTATCTTGTAACACATTATTGTGCACACCTAACATTTTAGTTTGCGCTGCGGCTAAGTTGTAAAAATGTTCAAAAGCTAAGTATTCACCATAGGAAGCAAAACCTTCATTGATAAAAATATCTTTCCATGTTTTGCAGGTTACATGATCCCCAAACCATTGGTGCACTAACTCGTGTGCATTGAGTGAAAAATTTTGTAAAAATCCAACGCTAGTCATAGTTTGGTGTTCCATACCACCACTAAAGGGAGCCATACAATGGCCATATTTTTCTCCATAAAAAGGATATAAACCCAATCGGTCAGAAAAATATTCAACCATCATGCCTAAACTATCTAAATAGGGTTTTAAAAAGGGCAAGGTATTTGGGTTATTATAAACATAATTTACAATTGGAATACTGTCGTTAGGCAAACTAGCAGGATGTGCATAGGTAGTATATTCTACATATCGAGCGATGGCTACAGAAATTAAGTAATAGTCAATTGCATAGTGAGTTTTCCAACGATATTTCACTTTATTATTAGGTAAAGTGTCAACGCCTTCAAGGGTTCCATTAGAGCCTACTTTATTTAAATTATCTGTGGTCACAAAAACCCATGCACTATCTGCTTTATCTTGTAAAAATTGTTTGCATGGGAACCATTCATAAGCACTGTAGGGTTCACTTAAACTCCATGTAGCTTGATTTCCCCATGCACCTGAAGTTCCGGTACTGAAACCGTCTCCTATGGCACTGCCACCTGTTAAAGACGCATTGCCTTTGTAAAATATTTGAATCGAAATATTCGCATTTTGCAAAACGGGAGCAGGTAGAATGGCATAGGATATTGCTCCATTTCTTATAAACGAAATGGATTGATTATTGTAAAGAATGCTATCTAATGTCAGTGCTTGATTTAATTCAAAACAAAAAGTATCTAAACTGGCACTGGTAATGGTAGCCCCTATGGTAGTAAATCCACTTACATTGGTGCTGTTCCGTTCAGCAGCAATATCTAAATAATAAAAATGAACATCATATTGGCTCATTAATGCATTGGCGAAATTGCTAGCCCTTGATTTCTTTTTAATCGATTGATAGGCTTTTAATTTACCTTCAGCGCATGTAGTAGCGGTTTCTTGTGCTATGAGTTGATGAGCAATTGCAAAGCTTATTAAAATTAAAACTATTTTTTTCATGGGGTAAAATTAAACCAAAAATGGCATCCTCAATATTCAAAACGATTATTCTATATAATTTAGAGATGATTGGCGCTTATTTTCTTGTAACTATTTAATTATCAAATAAAATGGATTAAAAAACGATATTTCTGAAAAAAATACCGGTATGTTAATCAATGTGAAAAAAATATTTTTTTTGGTTTAACCCTTTTTTAGCTGTACATTCATTATTGAAAAAACACATAGATCTTAATTTAGTAAAAAACATGAGCCTTCAGCTAAAATAAAACTGTAACAGAAACCTACTAAAATTTCTTAAAAAGTATACAGGAAGCATTTATTATACATCTATTTACAAGGTAGGTGTTTTGGAATAGCTTGTATACATCATTTGAACGGCCTTTGTTACGAGTGATGCGAAATACCTACATTGTTTTTTGGGTATTCTACACAATCCAATAAACAAAATATGGTTTATCGTAAAATCGTTGTATAGTTTGTAGTATTTTATTCGTCAACCGAAAACATTTGGACAATCATAAAAATCCATGATAAACAAAAATGAAAAGTAAATTGAGGAGATGTAAATTTAAGAACAAGCAACCATGGTTTGAGTGTATTAAGTAAACCATTAAAAAATTACCAAACTCTGCCAGCCGTTGGTCTGAAAGAATGAGTAGTTTGCTCACCAACAAAAAACAATCTATAAAAAATGAAAAAATTAAAATTAATTGCACTCACTGCAATCGTATTCGTAGCCATCGCAAGTATGGTATTTGTTGGTTGTCAGAAACAACAAGAAACATTTAGTTGTAATACTAAAATAAATGATAAAGTTATAAAAAACAGAGAAGCAAATCAGAATATTTCACGATACCAAATTGCTACTTATGATATGGATGAGCAAGTGGCGATATTCAGAAGTTTGACCAATGAAAACAAATTGAGAATATTTAATGAAAAAATTAAATATACAGTTGATAATTATAATTTGAGTATAGAGGACAAAGCACATTTACAATTTTTAATGAATAATTTTGTTCCTGAATTTTATTCTGATAATAATGTTCAAGGGCAAAATTTTGTTGATGAATGGGAATCTAAAGCAAGAAATCAATTAAATTGGGACGATTTAAAATTTGTTAGATTGGTAGGCTCTTTGGCTACAGATATTGAAATTGTTGCTAAGCCTAATATAGGTGGTGGAAGTGGAAGTGATCCTGATTGCAATTGTAATAAAGATATGTATTGTGATTATATGACTAGTGGTCAACAAGACTGTGATAAAGGTAAAGTTTGTAAAACAAAAGGAGGTTGTGGGGTGCTTTGGAGCAAAGAGTGTAAAGGAAGGTGTTGGCCAAAAGGTTTGTAAATTATTTTTGAATAAAAGACTGTCTAAATGAATTGAGGTGATTTTTTTATAATAATTATCATGAGTATTTAGAGATTCAAATAAGTAAAAGAAGCATATTATACTAATATTTTATTACCAATGAAAGCCATTCATAAAATTTTAATATTTATTTTCCCAACACTTTTAGTAATAATCACTGGTGTTTTTGTACGTTCAAAAGAAATGTCTTTTGATATATATGTTACTCCTTCTTTGTTTTTAGTAATAACTTATATTCTTTATATAAAGAACCGTGAAAAAGTATTTAAAATTTATAAATATCTACTTTTAGGTTTTCTTCTTTTTGGAGTATTGTCATTTTGCTTAGATCTGTTATATATTAATGATTTAAACGTCAAATTCTATTTTAAAATAATCCAAATAGCTTTAAGTTCTGTTATTATTTTAGAAATTTGTAAAACAAATTATACATTAACCACTTATAATATTATTTCATTATTTGTTTTTGCAATACTAAGCTTGTTTGATTTCTTTCTTTCAGCTGAAATATTTTGTTTAATAATTTTATTATCATTCATATCCATTCATTTAGCTTTCATTACCTCTCAATTTATTGAACCTACTAAAATTATTTTATTCTTATTTTTTGTGCCATTTTTTCAATTTCTTTATTTCATAGGAGGAAAAAAGTATATAGATAATTATATTAATAGTGGCTCATTTACTGGAATTATTTATTCTCCAATTACTTTGAATCCTACAATGCTTGATAAAGTTGGCAAAAAAGTAATTTTAAGCAATGAAAGTACCTATTATATAATGGATTTTTGGTTTACTGAATGTGGTCCTTGTTGGCAGGAATTTCCTAATTTTCAGATATTCTATAATGAACAACACAAAAACCCATTATTAGATATTAGAAGTGTTAATATTCTGAGTAACGATACATTTAAAAATAAACTTTTTAATGACAAAATCAGTAAATTTAATTACACTTTTCCTGTTTATAAAGGAGATGATAGGTTGGAGAAACAAATGAAAATTCATTCTTACCCAACAATTATTATTTATAAAAATAAAATGATACTATTTAGAGGTTCATTAGAATTGGCAATACAATTTTTAAAAAAGAAAAAACTTTTAATTTAATTCGATAAAATCCGAAGCTAACCACTTCGGATTTTTACTTCAAAACCAGTTCCTCACAATTCAAAACGATAATTCTACATAATTTAGAGATTATTACTACTTTTGTGCGATGCAATAATTTTGTTGCTCTTTTTTTCTACAAATTTATCTAGTATAAAAAAAACTAAAAAAAATATATATGTCATCATCCACTTGGTTTAAACGAATAAAGCAAAATATTTTAACTTCTACTAAGGAGAAAAAAGAAGTACCTGATGGGCTTTGGGTTCAATGCCCTGGATGTAAAAAAACATCTACAATTACTGAATTGAGAGAAAGTCTTTGGGTTTGTCCTACGTGTAATCATCATAATAGAATAGATGCAGCAGAGTATTTTGAAATATTTTATGATAAAGGAACGGTATCCTTGTTGTTTGAAAATATTGTATCCTATGATAAATTGGGATTTGTAGATTTAAAACCCTACAAAAATCGGATTGTAGAAGCACAAAAATCGACCGGTTTAAAAGATGCTATGACTGTGGCTGTGGGTGAAATAAACGGACAAAAAATGGTTACCGCTTGTATGAATTTTCAATTTATTGGAGGAAGTATGGGCAGTGTAGTGGGCGAAAAAATTGCTCGTGGGATAGATTATGCCATTGCACACAAATTACCGTTTATGATTATCTCTAAATCAGGAGGTGCTCGTATGATGGAAAGTGCTTTTTCATTGATGCAAATGGCAAAAACTTCAGCAAAATTGACTCAATTAGCCAAAGCAAAGTTGCCGTATATTTCATTTATGACAGACCCTACAACAGGTGGTGTAACTGCTTCTTATGCGATGTTGGGCGATTTAAATATTGCTGAACCCAATGCATTGATTGGTTTTGCGGGCCCAAGGGTAATTAAAGAAACCATAAAAAAAGAATTACCAGAAGGTTTCCAGCGTTCTGAATTTTTATTAGAACATGGCTTCTTAGATTTTATTGTCGATAGAAAAGAGTTGAAACAAAAATTATCAGATTTGATTTTTTATTTTCAACATTAATAATAGATTCAAAAAAATACCGACTTTTTAAAAGTCGGTATTTTTTTTTTATTCAAATTTTTCAATAAACACGTCCTCTAAAAAATCTGTTGTGAAACTTGATTCATATGTTTTGTGCTTAAATATATTTTTAGTAGGAATATATTCATAATCCTTAGCCATCATTTCATGATTTTTAGCCAAATATTCAATTCCATCCAATATTAAATCAACATCTTCATTGCTCATGGTTGGGTGAATAGAAAGTCGAATCCAACCTGGGCGAACGGATAAATTTCCTTGATTTAGTTTTTCTATGATTTCATTCGATTTTTCTTGATCAATATTTAATAAATAGTGTCCATAGGTACCAGCACATGCGCATCCACCTCGTACTTGAATGCCAAAATAATCGTTTAATAATTTTACCCCTAAGTTAAAATGTAGGTTTGTAATATAAAAAGATACTGCTCCAATTCGATGTTCCAAATTGCCAGCTAAAATATGCACATTTTCAATCTTTTTTAAGCGGGCAAATACTTTTTTTAATAACTCCTCTTCGCGTTGAATCATGTTTTCAACGCCCATTTCTTTTTTAAGTTTAAAGCATAATGCCGTTTTAATTCCTTGTAAAAAAGCAGGCGTTCCTCCATCTTCTCTTTCCTCAATATTATCTGTGTATTGAT
>CANGUS010000061.1 GCA_947457085.1 Bacteroidota bacterium | reverse complement strand
TTTAAATACTTTAGTTACTTGTTCCGCCAATTCACGAGTGGGTACCATCACCAAACAACGAATGGCATTTTGGTTGTAATTTTTATTTCTTCGCAATAATTTATGAATAATAGGAATCGCAAAAGCAGCTGTTTTACCAGTGCCGGTTTGTGCAATTGCCAAAACATCTTCGCCCTTTAATATAGATGGAATAGCTTTAAACTGAATATCGGTGGGCTTGTTAAACCCCAACTCAACAATGCTTTGTTTAATTTTATCCGAAATGTCGTAGCGTTCAAACTTCATAATATTCTTTATTCTTAATAGCAAAAGTAAGTATGAAAAATAGATATTACTAATGAAGGATTTTTTAGTAGCCAGATTTCATAATAGGTTTTTTTTAAGAAAGAAAATGTCAGAATTATGTATAATATATTTCTGTATTTTGCATATTCAAATATAATTGAATGAGGATTTATATCAGTTTTTTATTAATGCTTTTTGCTCATCAAGTTATAGGGCAATTTAATTTGTCGAAATTGGAAAATGCTTTTTTAGATTTTGAAAAAGATTCTCAAATTCAACAAGCCAATGTAAGTTTTTGCTTGATTCATAATGGCACAGGAAAAGTAATTTTTCAAAAAAAGAAAGACATGCCATTGCCTCCAGCTTCAACTTTAAAAACATTTACTACAGCCAGTGCTTTATTTACTTTGGGTGAAAATTTTAGATATGAAACTAAAATAAACTTTAAAGGAACTATTAAAGATGATGTGGCTTTGGGGGAATTAATCGTATATGCTAGTGGCGATCCTAGTTTTGGTAGTGATCGTTTTAAGGAAACAAAATCAGAAGTGGTTTTATCAAAAATTACGGAGGCATTAAATTCCAGAGGAGTAAAATCTTTAAAAGGAAAAATAACGATTGTAAATCCTGTTTTTAATGATACTGCTTCGAATATCCATTGGCTAGAGGAAGATTTTGGTAATTATTATGGAGCTGGGGTTTATGCTTTAAATTGGAAAGAAAACAAATTTGATATTTCTATTAAAACGAAGAAGTCTTCATTTGAAGTTGTACAAAATGATGGAGGATTAAATAATCTGAAAGATTTTAAAATGGAATTAGTTCAAAATAATTTACCTACAGCTAACGATGCATTCGCTTATATTTTGCAAAATAGTCCTTATAAATATGCGCTTCGGGGCGATTTAGCAACATCCAAAAAAGTGCAGAATATGTCTTTAGCAAGAATAAATCCTGAAGAGGATTTTAAAAAAGAATTGATAGCACATTTAAAGAAAAGTTTTTCAATTAACTATGTCCCAATTGATTTGCCTTCGCCAGAAATAAATTTAATTACCATTCAATCGCCACCATTATCGAAGTTGGTTTATTGGTGTAATCAAAAAAGTTTAAATTTATATGCAGAAGCTTTTTGCAAAACGATAGCATTGAAAAAAATGGGAAAAGGTAATTGGAATAGCGGTATAAATGAAATGAAAAGGGTAGCCCAATATTGGGGAGTTGATACAAATATGATTCACCTTTTTGATGCCAGTGGATTGGCACCTACAAATAAAATAACAACCTATTCAATCGCTAATTTATTGAGTGCTTATAAAAAACAAGCATGGTCTCAGGTATTTTTTGAAAGCCTACCCATTATTAATGGTATGACTATGAAAAGTGGTTATATCGGAGGAACTAGAAGTTATGCAGGCTATATTACATTACATGATAGTACCAATGTTAGCTTTGCATTTATAGTAAATAACTATACTGGCAAACCTCGATCTGTGAAAGAAAAAATGTTCAAAGTACTAGATGTATTGAAGCCTTAATGCTTGACAAATTTCATCGTCAATGTTTTTTTATCATTAAATATTCTTAGTAAATACGTACCTTTTGACAAGGCCTTCACATTTATTAAGTGTTTTAATTCACTAAATTTTTCGGAAAATAATTTTTTCCCATCTAATTCATAAATTTCAACAGTAGATATTTTGTCAGCACTTTGCGTTGATATATTTAACGTCATACTTTTTAATTTTAATGAAAAAATGTTGTGCAAACTCTTCTTAATTTATCCTACAATAAAATTGAGTTTACTATCAGTAAATTGTATACCAATATTGTGCCAAAAATAGCGTGCAGTATAAATTATGTTATTTTATATATGTTTTCAAAAAAGAAAGTTATTTTATAACTATCAATACAAGTTCGTAAATTTGGAATATTAATTACAAGTAAAATAACAATTATGATAAAAAAGCATATCCTATCGATCATTTGTTTGATGCTTCTATCACACACTATATTCAGTCAATGCAACATGATGATTGCTAATTTACCGGATACTATTTTAGCTTGTAAAAACACGAGTATACAACTAAATCCAACTATGGTTGCGAGTGGAACACCCAATTATATTGATACTTTTTGGACTCCTACAACTGGTTTATCAAATCCCAATATCATTAATCCAGTAGCAAATATTGGAAATTCTAATATTTCCTACGTATTAACTGTTCAGGCTGTAACCCCTACCAATTTGATTACTAACGGAGATTTTAGTTTAGGGAATAGTGTTTTTTCTTCTGCTTATATTCCAGGAACTGGGGGTACGTATGGTTTGTTGTCCTTAGAAGGACAATATGCTGTATCCACCAATCCGAGTTTAGTACATACCAATTTTGCAAATTTTGGAGATCATACAACGGGAACAGGAAATATGATGATTTTAAATGGAGCGAGTTCATCTAATACGGCAATTTGGTGTCAAACGATTGCTGTAAATCCAAATACATGGTATGATTTTTCGGCATGGGGAGCAACTTGTGTAGCCAGTGCACCTGCGATTTTACAATTTTCAATTAATAGTACCCTGATCGGCACTCCATTATCTCTTCCCTTAACAACGGGGCAATGGACTCAGTTTCATGCAACTTGGTTTAGTGGAACCAATACTACCATAAATATTTGTATTAACGACCAACAAATTGCAACCAGCGGTAATGATTTTGCAATTGATGATATTTCGTTTAGAGAAATTTGTACGATGAAAGACAGTGTATTTTTTAAAACTGTCAACTTAACACCTACCATTCAACCAGAATTGCATTTAGGTTGTAGTCAAGATTCTGTAAAGTTTTATGCTCAAAACGGAAGTGGAAGTACCCCTTCAAATTATGCATGGAGCTTTGGTGATGGGGCTGTTTCTTCACAAAAAAACCCATTTCATATTTATGCAGCACAAGGAATTTATCCAGTGAAATTAGTTGTTGAAAAAAATGGTTGTAAAGATTCTGTGACATACAACTTAGATTTAACGCACAGTTTTGACGCACAGTTTTATACAGATGATTCAAGCTGTACAGGTCAAATTGTTAGTTTATTGAATCAATCACCACCACCAGTCAATACGACTATTGCAAACACAACCGTTATTTGGGGAGATGGCACTATTGATAATTTACTAACACATACCTATACGACTCCAGGAAATTATACAATTACATTTATACTAACAGATGTAATAGGTTGTAAAGATTCTTTTAGTCGATCGATTACTGTGGTCAATAGTCCATTTGTAATTTTTAATACCTCTCAAGATGTGATTTGTATTGGACAACCAATCGTATTTTTAGATTCAACAAGCAATACAAATACTTTCGATTGGAATTTTGGAGATGGAAATACATTGTACAATGTACACAATCCAGCACATATTTATGATTTACCAGGTAATTATTCTATAACATTAACAGGAAGAAACAGTGTGTGTTTATCACCTACAAATTATACAAAGAACATTATGGTAAAACCATATCCACTTGTAAATTTAGGTAGCGATACGGCTATTTGCAATGGAATAACGGGCTCAATTTTATTAACTAATAACTTACCTTCAACAGGTTCATATTTATGGAGCACGGGAGAAACCACCAACTCTATTTTAGTGAATACACCCAACTACTATTGGTTGCAAGTATCCAATGGAGAGTGTGCAACTACAGATTCTATTTGGGTAAAAAATGATTGTTATATTAATATTCCAAACTCTTTTTCTCCCAATAATGATGGATTAAATGATTATTTTATTCCTAGAGAACTTCTAAGTAGTGGTTTGCTTCAATTTAAAATGAGTATTTATAATCGTTGGGGTGAAAAAATCTACTATACTGACAAGATTGATGGTAGAGGTTGGGATGGAAAATACAATAATAAAACACAAGAGTCAGGTGTTTATATCTATATCATGGATGTTGTATTTAAAAATGGACTAAGAAAAAATTTCACTGGAAATATTACCTTGTTCAAATAGCGAAGGCTTATGCTAGGAAGCATTTAAAATAATAACATTATTTTTGGAGTATGAATAAAAGTTGGATTTCGCCAACCGTTGATCAAGTTGGTGTAGAAGAACGTGTTGCTCGTTTCAATACTCGAAGTATAAAAAAAGAAAGCAAAATGCAAGGCATGTTATTGGCCTTGAACATGATAGACTTAACCACTCTAGAAGGAAAAGATACTGCAGGAAAAGTCAAACAAATGTGTTACAAGGCGTTGCATTTAGCAGATGATATAGAAGGTTTGCCAACCGTAGCAGCAGTTTGTGTTTATTCTAATCATGTAAAAACCGCAAAAAAAGCATTGCAAGGTTCCTCTGTTAAAATAGCATCTGTGGCAACAGCTTTTCCAAGTGGAAATTCATCTAGGAAAATAAAACTAGAAGATGTTAAAATAGCCGTTACCAATGGTGCTGATGAAGTAGATATGGTGATTAGTCGGGGTGAATTTTTAGCAGGAAATTACAATTTTGTATTTGATGAAATCGCTGCGATTAAAGAAGCTTGCGGCTCTGCTCGATTAAAAGTAATTTTAGAAACGGGTGAATTGTCGACATTGGATAATGTGCGAAAAGCAAGTGATATTGCCATTCATGCTGGTGCCGATTTTATTAAAACATCCACTGGAAAAATTCAACCTGCTGCTACCATGCCTGTTACATTGGTAATGTTGCAAGCGATTAAAGATTACTACGATGAAACAGGAATCATGATTGGAATGAAGCCTGCAGGTGGTATTTCTACATCCAAACAAGCCTTGCAATATTTAGTCATGTTATATGAAACTTTAGGTGAAAAATGGATGACGAATGAATGGTTTCGTTTTGGAGCTAGCAGCTTGGCCAATGATATTCTTTTGCAGCTGGGTAAAGAAAAAATGGGGGTTTATTATTCAAGTGATTACATTAGTAAAGACTAGCCACAGATGACTCAGACAGCACAGATGAACAGCCGATTAATTTAATATAGTAAAAAGAAATTGATGAATAGTTTTGAAAATATGAATGTTGTTGAAGAAACATATGTAGGGTATTCTACTATCAAATTTCCTTTGCAACAAGAAACTTTTAAAATTATAGGTGCTTGTATGGAGGTACATAATCAGTTGGGCAGAGGTTTTACAGAAGTGGTATATAAAGATGCTTTAGAACATGAATTTCAATTACAAAATATACCATTTAGTAGAGAAAAGTCATATCAAATAATTTACAAAGAAATTATTCTACCTCACAATTATAGAGCTGATTTTGTAGTATTTGAAAACATTATAGTCGAAATTAAAGCAACAAAAGATGTAATTGATAGTCATTTTAAACAAACAATAAATTATTTAGCAGCATCAAAAAATCCTATTGGTTTAATCATCAACTTTGGAGAAGATAAATTAACATTTAAAAGAGTCATTTTATAAAAATATTTATGAGTAAATCAATTTCAAAAATAAAACAAGTAACTAAAGAAAAGCGTCAAAAATCTGTGAAATCTCCACCAACTGTGGCTAAACGTATCGCATCTGTGTCATCTGAGTCATCAGTGGCTAAAAAAACTGTGGGGATATTTTCATCATTGGCTCCTGCACCTGAATCATCAGACCATATTCAATTAAAATCGCAATATGATTTATTTATCAATGGGAAATTTGTAAAGCCGTTGAGTAAAATATATTATGATACGATTAACCCAGCAACAGGAAAAAAAATAGCTTCTGTTGCTAAAGGAAATGAGAAAGACATAGACGCAGCCGTAAAATCGGCAAACAAAGCCTTTGAATCATGGAGCAAAACAGCGCCCAAAGAACGGGCAAAATATATTTATCGTATTGCTCGCATGATTCAAGAACGAGCTAGAGAATTTGCTGTCATTGAAACTATGAATGGTGGAAAATCAATTCGTGAAAGTAGAGATATTGATGTGCCGTTAGCCGCTAATCATTTTTTCTATTATGCAGGTTGGGCAGATAAATTAGAGTATGCATTTCCAAATCGCAATCCAAAACCCATTGGTGTAGCTGGACAAATTATTCCATGGAATTTTCCATTGTTAATGGCAGCTTGGAAATTAGCACCAGCTTTGGCAACAGGAAATACAGTGGTGCTAAAACCTGCAGAAAGCACACCATTAACAGCTTTGAAATTAGCAGAAATTATTCAAGAAAGTGGTTTGCCTGATGGTGTCGTAAATATAGTTACAGGATTTGGAGACTGTGGGGCAGCATTGGTTAATCATCCTCAAATCAATAAAATTGCTTTTACCGGTAGTACCCCTGTTGGAAAATATATTCAAAAAGCAATAGCAGGAACTAATAAAAAAGTAACCTTAGAATTAGGAGGGAAAGCAGCCAATATTATTTTTGAAGATGCTCCCATTGATCAAGCGGTAGAAGGAATTGTCAATGGAATTTTCTTTAATCAAGGGCATGTTTGTTGTGCCGGTTCACGCTTGTTTATTCAAGAAAATGTAGCAGAAAAAGTCATCAAGAAATTGAAAGAAAGAATGAAAACATTGATAGTGGGCGATCCGATGGATAAAAATACAGACATAGGTGCTGTCAATAGTAAAGAACAATTAAATAAAATAAACCATTACATCAAACTTGGGCAAAAAGAAGGTGCTGAAATTTTTCAGACTGATTGTGCAATTCCATCGAATGGATTTTTCTGTAAACCTACTTTGTTTATCGGCACATCCCAAAGTCATCGAATTGTACAAGAAGAAATTTTTGGTCCAGTTTTGACGATACAAACTTTTAGAACGATAGAAGAGGTAATTGAAAAAGCAAACAATATTCCATATGGTTTAAGTGCTGGCGTTTGGACTGATAAAGGGAGTAAAATTTTTAACTTAACGACTAAATTGAAAGCAGGAGTTATTTGGGCAAACACCTACAATAAATTTGACCCAACATCACCTTTTGGTGGCTACAAAGAAAGTGGGTTCGGAAGAGAAGGCGGTGTTCATGGATTATTGCCTTATATAAAATTTTAAAAGCCTCCCTGCACTCCAAAAGAGGTTTAGACAAATCGTAAATAAAAAATAAAGACAATGCAATTAGAAATTTTAAAAACATATAAATTATATATCGGTGGGTCTTTTCCTAGAACAGAAAGCGGTCGATTTTATAAACTTGAAAATAAAAAGAAAGAAGTGATTGCAAACGTATGTCTTTCTTCAAGAAAAGATTTTCGAAATGCTGTAGTTGCTGCACGAAAAGCAGTTGAAGGTTGGAGTGGACGAGCCGCTTTTAATAGAGGGCAAATTTTGTATCGAATAGCAGAAATGCTAGAAGGTAGAAAAATGCAATTTGTTGAAGAATTAATATTGCAAGGCGCTTCGAAAGCAACTGCTGAAAAAGAAGTTCGACAAGCTATCGATAGATGCGTATATTATTCTGGATGGTGCGACAAATACCAACCATTATTCGGTTCTGTAAATCCAGTAGCAAGTTCGCATTTCAATTTTTCTGTGCCCGAGCCTACTGGTGTAGTCAGTGTGATTGCTGATGAAAATTCTTCTTTGCTAGGATTCATTTCGGTAGTCATGCCAATCATAGCAGGTGGAAATACATGTGTCATTTTAGCTTCCGAAACGAAACCTTTGTGTAGCATCTCATTTGCTGAAGTGTTAGCCACATCAGATTTGCCAGGAGGTGTTGTCAATATTTTAACGGGGAATAGTAAAGAGTTGCATACTCATTTTGCATCACACATGGATGTCAATGCAGTCGTTTATTGCAGAGAAAATGCGGAGGAAGCAAAAGCGATAGCAGCACTTTCTTCATTAAATGTAAAACGTAGTTTTATGTGGCAAAAAGACTGGTCTAAAGCGGAACAAGAAAATCCTTATTTCATTATGGATCTACAAGAAATAAAAACAACTTGGCATCCAATTGAAAACATTGGAGTAACGGGAGCAAAATATTAAATGATTACTGAATACACATAAAAATTAGATCATTCGATTAAAAAAATAAATTATGGAATATAGAAGATTAGGAAAATCAGGATTACAAGTAAGTGCACTTTCTTTCGGAAGTTGGGTTACATTTAGCAAACAAATAAATGACAAGCGTGCCGATGAATTAATGGGAATTGCTTATGACAATGGGATTAATTTTTTTGATAATGCAGAAGTTTATGCTTTGGGAGAAAGTGAAAACATGATGGGCCGTGTATTAAAAAAGAAAAAGTGGGATAGAACGAGTATTGTATTAAGCAGTAAAGTATTTTTTGGTTGGAGAGGTGTAAATAATAAACCAAATCAAACAGGTTTAAGTAGAAAACATGTAATTGAAGCATGTGATGAAGCCTTGAAAAGAATGCAAACGGATTATTTAGATTTATATTTTTGTCATC
>CANGUS010000060.1 GCA_947457085.1 Bacteroidota bacterium | reverse complement strand
ACTCAATTGGATAAAGTAAATGGTAGTTTGATGCTCTAGGGAAGTGATAAGCTGTTCAATCTCATCAAATGACGACCAGGAATGTATGCACAAAATACTTCCATAGTTGGGTTTAAAGTAATCGATGAGTGGGTTGTCATGATGCCAATTTGATACCGTGATATTTTTTTGTGCCGAATTTTGTTCGCTTGATATAATATGATCTGAAATAAACTTCAATTCAAAATCTTTTTTAGAAATCTCATCATAAATCGTCCACACACAAAGCTTAAAACGATTGAGCATGGCCTGCTGAAAATGAGGGTATAAGTTAAAATCAGTTTCATTGAAAAAACTGGCATACATATAAATATGAGATGCATAAGGACTCATAATCTCTGGTACCCGAACAACCAATTGTTTGTTTTTAGCAAATATTTTCCAAACGATTCGCCTTACATCATCGCTGTCTTCAAATTTTTTATAATTTAAATATTCGCCATCAACTTTTCGGAGCTGTTCTATTTTTATTTGTTCATCTTGAGTTTTTTTAGGAGAAAAATCATTGGTAATTGTAGCAATATTATAAGGCAAATTGCTCATTGTTTGATTGACAGTCTGTGGAACCGCAAACGAAAAAAACTGCAACATATCTTCAAAATACACTATGGCTTTTGAAAAATGATATTCTTTAATATCAGGCATATTGATTTCATTGATGCTGCTCAATCCTGTATGTATAGGAATCAATTGTTTCTTTAATCGAGATTTGATGATGTATTTTTCAGTAAATAAATGTTGGTCATACAGCAATTTGATTTTCACAAACCCTAAAATAGGTTTTAATGAAAATGGCAATTGGGTTGTGATTTTCATCCCATTTTTTTCAATGGCTGATTTATCTAATTGGATGCTGATGGCTTCTTGAGATGTATCTTCTTTTTTGATTAAAAAATAAATCCAACAAAATAGGGTAGAGCAAAACGAAATCATCACTAAAAACAAGGCAAAAACAGTTACTATTTTTGCCATCAAGAAAACCAAACCAATATAGGAACTTGTATCTGTTTTTAATGATTTTAACCATTGACTCCCCAAGGCGAGCATGAGCATTAACAACAGAAAATTAATTTTGAATGGCATAAACTGCCAATAGTATTTTACAAAATTAAATGCTCGTGAAAATTTCATTTTTTGAATTACTCAAATATATGGAATAATTATAATCTGAAAATTTTTTAATAAAAATTTATCGTTCTTCATACAATACAAACTCCTTCTCGTTACATTTGATTAATAAAAGCAGATATAATATGAGCACACCAATTACTTGTCCAACCTGTAAAACAAAATTTAACTTAGAAGAGGTATTAACCGAAGATGTAGAAAAATCAATTAAGGAGAAATATGAAAATCAAAACAAAGAGTTAGTAGCTCAGTTAAAATTAAAAGAAGAAGCCTTTGCCATTGAACAAAAAAAGTTTGAGGAAAATAAGAAGAAAGAAAATGATTTGTTTAAAGAGCGTTTAGAAAAAGCAACAGCACTGGCTCAACAAACAATGGAAATAGAAATCCGTAAAAAAATGGAAGATGAGCAAAAAGCTAAAATGGATTTTTATGCCAAACAACAAGCTGAAAATGAAGAAAAGCTAAAATCTTTGCAAAACAAAGAACTGGAAGTTTTGAAATTAAATAAATTGTTGAAAGATCAAGAAGCAGCAACCGTTCATTTGTTAGACAAACAAAAATTTGAATTAGAAATTCAATTGAGGGATAAGATTACAGAAGATTTGCAAAAAACTGCGGAACAAAAATATGAATTCAAATTAAAAGAACTCGAGCAAAAACTTTCTCAGCAAACCAAATTGATTGACGAGCAAAAACGTAAAATGGAGCAGGGTAGTATGGAGCAACAAGGCGAAATACAAGAAAATATGGTGAAAGAAAAACTGACTTCCTTGTTTCCTTTTGATGAAATTACAGATGTAGCTAAAGGTAAAAAAGGAGCCGATATCATTCAAACCATCAGAAACAGTAATGGAGTTGTTTGCGGTCAAATCATTTATGAAAGTAAAAATACCAAAAACTGGAGCAATGAATGGGCCGAAAAATTACAAGGAGATGTGAGAGAACAAAAAGCAGATATGGGGGTATTGATTTCGCAAGTTTTGCCAAAACATATTAAAAATATTGGCAAAGAAAAATCTATCTGGATTTGCAGTTATGCCGAGTTTGAAGGGGTAGCAGCCATGCTCAGAGAAGCA
This sequence comes from Bacteroidota bacterium, assembly GCA_947457085.1. Taxonomy (GTDB): domain Bacteria; phylum Bacteroidota; class Bacteroidia; order Chitinophagales; family Chitinophagaceae; genus OLB11. The sequence continues at coordinate 6,551 of CANGUS010000060.1, read as the reverse complement.
GTCATTGCAGTATTCGAATCAAAACAAAGCCAAGAAAACAAAGGCGATAAAATGATTCAGTTGTATGATTATTTAAATGGAAATGATTTCAAACAAAAATGGGAAGCAATTTTGATCGGCTTTGGCAACATGAAGAAATCGATCGATAAACAGCGAATATTTTATAATAATACATTGGCAGAACAAGAACAAATTGCCAACAGCATCATCATCAATGCCAATAATTTCTTAGGAAGTATAAAAGGAATTTCGGGTAGTAGTATGGATGAAATGAGGATGTTGGAATAATTTAAAAAAAAACATCTCAACAGAGATGTTTTTTTGTATTGTAGTCAACGTTCTTTTTAAAAATTCTACACTATTTTTTATATCTAATGGATGTATTATTTATTCTATTTTCATTATTTTATGAACAGTAAGCTTGCCATCAATATCGGTAATAATCAGGTAATATAATCCGGTTTGTAATCTAGTGATATTGACTTCAAAATTATTCGGGGAGTCTATGCTAGCCGAAAGTTGATTTTGTCCGAATACATTTACCAAACTTATTTTCGTACCCACTTTTCCTCCTTTGATATAAAAAATATCTCTTGTTGGATTCGGATAAATAAGCCATGATGCTGGATTGTATGGTACAATTCCGGTTGTACAATTATAAGACAATGATTGAAGATCTGAATTTATTTTTAACCAACGTTCTTTTACAAATGTTTTCAGACCAGGTACATTGTCAAAACTTCCACCAAATATTTGATATCCATACTGCACCCCTGCATCAAATTGAGCGTTCGTTGGCATCTTTCTGTTATCTGCATAAACAGCCGTTTTTATTTGATTATAAAAAAAGCCAATTTTATTGTTTAGGGTTAAGGTATCACAATACACATTTTTAAGTAAACACATCGCATCTAAGTACGTTTTTTTAAGTTGGGGTATGTCATTTAATTTGTCAAAAGGGCATTTAGTAGAAATTAAAGAAGGAATTATCTCTAGCGTATTTGGATTGTAATTGCTTGTTCCCCATAAACCAAAAGAAGCATTAAAATCCCAAGGAATTATTTGGAACCTTTTTTCCAATAAGCTATCAAAAAGATAGAGTTGATTGCCATTGTATTGTAAATAAGAATCAAAATTCAACAAATAAGTATTCATCGCTTGATATTTAAAAAAATCAGAGATATTGATATAGTTTGGTATGGTATCAAGATATTGATTTACAGGTGTATTCGTTAATTTTTCTGTTAGTATTTGCAAGTGAGGCCAAGTGGGTGCTGGATTGCCATTATCAACCGACCAGTAAACTGGGGATTGATTAAAAACACAGGGTGACCCTAGATCAAATGTTTCATATACTTCTGAGTCTTTATTACCAAAATCTCTTTTATAAAGCTCGTCTTTTGCTTCTATTAATGTATACAAACCCCAGTATACATTGTTGATATATACTTTTGAAAATGCTGTTCGCAGAGAATGCAGTCCCATTAGTTTGCATATATCATAGGTCAGTTTTTCTCTCATAAGAGAGGGGTCTTCATAGCTATTGTGTAAATAAAATTTCTTGATACCATCATATTTTTTTCCACTCACAAATTGATTCAAGTCTACTTTCAAAGGTTTTTTATTATTTGGATAACTCCATGATATATTCCCTTTTGTAGTAGCTCCTATACTATCTATCACAGTTCCGTCTATACTTATTTTACAAGCAGAATACACTCCTTTATTGGTAGATAAAAAAAAGGTTGCAGTATCTATATTGTCAAATCTGATTTCATGAAGGATCGCATCTCCAAAAAATACATTCCCTGTTTGTGCATTGATAATAGATACGTAAATCAATGCAAGAATTGTTAAAAGTGTTTTTTTCATATTTCATCGTTTATTGATTACACGAATGCAAAGTAGTTGCTAAGCTTGCCTAGCGAACTACTCTGCACCCTTTAATTTTCAGACTATTGATGCCAAGTAAAATCAAATGAATTACCCACATCAAACATAAAATACAGCCCTAAAAATTATTGTTTTACAATTTTCTTATTGAAAGTCATTCCATTGGTGGCTATGATTTGAATTGAATAGACTCCTGTAGGTAAATGTTCTAGATGAAGGGTATTCGAACTGTTTTCATTTTGAAACACAACCTGACCGAAGCTATTGAAAATCGTACAACTAAATGCAGTGCCATCCAATCCTTCAATTTGCATCCTATCTGAAATCGGATTAGGGAAAATCTGGATTGACTTTGTAACTATTTCTTGATTTGAATTGGGAGTCGCAGTAGTTTGACCTGCTAAAATTTGTGTATTGGGAGTCGCATGATAAGCATACGATTTCACGATTATTTTTCTCGCATTTACTACACTTTGGAAATTAACAAGCACCCAGCCATAATGTACATTCGTTCCTATTTTAAATTTGACACCCACATATCGATCGCCTAAATTTAAAAAGTTTTGGCTGACTGTCGTTTCTCCTATGAATGGTTCAGGTGTACTTACGCCCCAAGTAAGTGAACTATTGATCACATCATTCAGTTGCAGGGGTTTAATAAATCTACCACCATATAAATTGGTTGTAGTTCCATTCAATGCAATTTCACAATTAGTGCCATAGGTCATGTGCATAAACCAAGCAGAAGACCAATCATCCCAACGAAATTTATATTCAATGGTAGCGTTGTTGTCAAAGTCAATGGGGCATAAATTAGAAGCCGCACCTATTGTTGAGCTCATGGTACTTTCACAATCTGGATTAATGTTTGTGTAGTTGATTTGAGCGTTTGTTGAGCCTCCAATTGTTAAAAGGCTCAAGATGACTGTAAATTTTTTTTGTAACTTTTTCATTATTTAGTAGTAGATTATTTTTGCCTACTCTATATAGTTTTCGGCATCCCTATTTTTATTAAGACGGAAATAATTATTGAATCGTTGGCAATTATAAATTAGTTGTAAACTGCGTGTTGCCAAAAACTATAATCTCCTTTTTTTTTGACTAGGGAATTACTTTTTCTAATTATCTGACACCCATATTCACTTTCGACATTAAAAAAAAATTACTTATTGCGAAAGCGATAAGCACTCACAACAAATTACTATATTTGCAACCTTATGATTCATATAACATTACCAGATGGGCAAATAAAACAATATGCGAAGGGTACTTCGGGTATGGATATTGCAAAGTCAATCAGTGAAGGACTGGCACGAAAGGTGTTGGTAGCAGAAGTAAATGGGGAGGTATGGGATTTATCTCGACCTATTGAGAATGATGCAACATTTAAATTATTAACCTGGGACGATGCTACGGGTAAAAATACCTTTTGGCATTCATCAGCTCACTTAATGGCGGAGGCCGTGGAAGCTATTTTTCCAGGGGTGAAATTTTGGGTAGGGCCTGCTTTAGACCAAGGTTTTTACTATGACATGGATTTAGGCGACCGAAAAATTACTGAAGAGGATATTGAAAAGATAGAATCTAAAATGAATGAATTGGCGAAGCAAAACAATGCTTACGAACGCCAAGAAATTTCTAAAAAAGATGCCGTTGCTTATTTCTTTGATAAAAACGATGAGTACAAATTAGATTTGTTGCACAACCTTTCCGATGGTGGAATTACATTGTATAAACAAGGTAATTTTACTGATTTGTGCCGAGGACCACACATACCTACTACCGGACATATCAAAGCGATCAAAATTACCAATATTGCGGGTGCGTATTGGAAAGGCGATGAAAAAAATAAACAATTAACTCGTTTATACGGGATTACTTTCCCCGATAACAAACAATTGACGGCTTATTTGGAAATGATTGAAGAAGCAAAACGCAGAGATCATCGTAAAATAGGGAAAGACATGGGCATTTTTTGCTTCGATGATGATGTGGGTCAGGGCTTGCCTTTGTGGATGCCTAATGGTACCATCATTATTGAAGAACTTGAAAAATTAGCCAAAGAATCGGAAGAGGAAGCAGGTTACAAAAGAGTGGTGACGCCACACATTGCGAAGGAAAGCATGTATTTGACGAGTGGGCATTTGCCGTATTACGCCGAAAGTATGTTTCCTCCTATGGAATTGGATGGCACAAAATATTATTTAAAAGCGATGAATTGTCCGCATCATCATAAAATATTTGATGCAGAACCTCGTAGCTACAAAGATATGCCCTTGCGTTTGGCAGAATATGGTACTTGCTATCGTTATGAGCAAAGTGGTGAGTTGATGGGCTTGATGAGGGTTCGTTGTTTGCACATGAATGATGCGCATATCTATTGTACAAAAGATCAATTTGGCGATGAATTTAGAGCGGTGAATGATATGTATTTGAAATATTTCAATATTTTTGGAATCGACAAATATGTAATGCGTTTGAGCTTACATGATCCTGCAAAATTGGGTCAAAAATATATTAATGAACCGGAGTTATGGCAACAAACAGAAACCATGGTTCGTAATGTATTGATAGAAAGTGGTATTCCATTTATAGAAGTACAAGATGAGGCTGCTTTTTATGGTCCTAAAATTGATATTCAAATTTGGAGTGCCATTGGTCGTGAATTTACATTGGCTACCAATCAAGTGGATTTTGCACAAGGTCGACGCTTTAATTTAAGTTATAACAGCACCGATAACAAACCAGAAATTCCATTAATCATTCACAGAGCACCTTTAGGAACGCATGAGCGTTTCATTGGTTTCTTGTTGGAACATTATGCTGGTAAATTCCCATTGTGGTTGGCTCCATTGCAAGTGAAAATTCTTCCAATTTCGGATAAGTTTATGGACTACTGCAAAGACGTTCAAAAACAATTGAAGAAAAAAGGGATCCGTGTTGAAATAGATGACAGAGCTGAAAAAATAGGCAAGAAAATCAGGGATACTGAAATTGCACATGTACCTTATATGCTGGTAATAGGGGAGAAAGAGATGAATGCTCAATCTGCAGCATTGCGTATTCAAGGCAAAGGCGACCAAGGGGTATTTGAAATTGCTGAAATCATCACTCGTATGGTTGATGAAATTGAACATAGAAAATAATTCCTAGCGGATGTAAAAATACAATGATGGCTATTCTTTTAGGATAGCCATTTTTTTTAAACAAGATGATTATTAATTTATTTCAGTCTTGATAAATTTATATAAATCGTCTATTTAATTCAATTACTTTTGTACAATGGATTCAATCAACAGTTTCGAAAATTTAACATCAAACCCAGTACTATTAGAAAAATTATATTCGAATAGTATGGTGAAAAATTTCAAACAAGGTGATGTTATTTTAAATGAAAGTAGTATCATTCGTTCAATTCCAATTGTGCTTACAGGAAGTATTAAAGTAATGCGCACCGATGATGATGGGAGAGAAATTTTACTCTATTATATTAAAGAAGGGGAAAGTTGCATCATGTCTTTTTTAGGAGGTATGCACCAAGATGTCAGCAAAGTAAAAGCAGCTGTAGAAGAAGATGCAGAAGTTTTGTTTTTACCAGTTGATAAATTAACCTTATTTATCAAAGAATTTCCACAGTGGTTAGAGTATATATTTAAACTTTATCACAAACGATTTGAAGAATTGCTGGAAGTTGTCAATGAAGTGGCCTTTAAAAAAGTAGATGAAAGATTGTTGTCTCTTTTACACAAAAAAGTAGAGCTGACAAACAGCAAAACACTCATTGTTTCACATGAACAATTAGCCAATGAGTTAGCGACAGCTAGGGTAGTAGTGAGCAGGTTATTGAAAAAATTAGAAGAAGATGGGATCCTTCAATTAGGGCGAAATAAAATTATTATTTTATAATATCATATGGAAAATATATTGAGTCAAACCTATTGGGATAATCGCTACCAAGAAAATAATATAGGGTGGGATATAGGACATGTATCGCCTCCCTTAAAAAATTGCATTGATCAAATAAGCAATAAAAATGCAGCCATCTTAATTCCTGGAGCTGGCAATGCATACGAAGCCGACTATTTACTATCAGCAGGTTTTACCCATATTACCATCATAGATATTGCCCCATCGGTTGTGACAAAATTAAAAGAAAAATACAGAGACAATCCCGCTATAAAAATTATATTAGGTGATTTTTTTAAACAAGAAATGAAATTTGATATTATTTTGGAACAAACATTTTTTTGTGCCATCGACACTTCCTTGCGAAAAAAATATGTAGAAAAAATGCATGCAATCTTAAATGAAAAAGGAATATTAATGGGTGTTTTATTTAATCGAAGTTTTGAAGGAGGTCCTCCATTTGGTGGAAATACAGAAGAATACAATGCACTTTTTTCAACTCATTTTGAAATAAAAAAAATGGAACCTTGTTTATGTTCAATCGCGCCTAGACTAGGGCATGAGGTAATGATAGAATTTATTAAAAAATAAAATACTAACGCACATTCATGTATTTATGTATTTGTAAGGACAATTTCCATTGAGGATTATTTTGAATAAATTCTGTAATCAATGGAAGCATTTCTTTTTCCTTACTCCATTCGGGTTGCAAATAAAGAATGCAATGAGGACCTACTTTTTCAGCATGTTGT
>CANGUS010000059.1 GCA_947457085.1 Bacteroidota bacterium | reverse complement strand
TGGTAAAATTTACCGAAATGTCAATTACTGAAAAACAACATTCAGATTTTGATTTTTCGAAATTTCAATTAGAACCAGAAATTGTTAAAACAGGAAAAATTAATGAAGTTGTTGTAAACAAACCTCGTTTATTGGTGCAAATTCTTAAAGAGCCCATTTCCTCAAAAGGTCCTCGCATTAGCTGTGAAATTTCATTGCCAGGACGCTTTATTGTGGTTACGCCATTCAATAATTTCGTAAACGTATCTCGTAAAATTCATTCAACCGAAGAAAGAAAACGCTTACAACGAATTATCGAAAGTATAAAACCAAATAATTTTGGTGTTATTGTTCGCACGGCTGCCGAAGGACAAAGTACAGCAGAGTTACACAAAGATTTACTGCAAATAATTGATGCTTGGAAATCTATCCAATTCAATTTGAAAGGGGCCAATCCTCCTCAAAAAATATTGAGTGAGCAGAATAAAACAACTTCCTTGTTACGAGATTTGTTAAACAAAGACTTTAATAAAATCGTTGCGAATGACAGCTCTATTGTAAAAGACGCAAAAGAGTATATCGCAAATGTAGCGCCAGGCAGAGAAAATATTGTGAGTTTATATAACAACGGGGCTACCATATTTGATCATTATGGCATCTCAAAACAAGTAAAGTCCTCCTTTGGGAAAACAGTTATGTTAGATAGTGGCGGCTACTTAATTATAGAGCACACCGAAGCATTGCATGTAGTGGATGTTAATAGCGGACACAAATTTTCAAATGACAACCAAGAAGAAACTGCTTTAAACACAAATTTGGAAGCAGCAAAAGAAATTGCTCGTCAATTGCGTTTAAGAGATATTGGAGGCATTATTATTGTTGATTTCATTGACATGAAAAGTGCTGATAATAGACGAGATATAGCTGCTTGTGTAGAAGAATTAATGAAAGAAGACAGAGCCAAACACAGTGTTTTACCCCTTTCTAAATTTGGGTTATTGCAAATTACACGCCAACGGTTACGCCCTGAAATAAAAATTTCTACCAGTGAAGTTTGTCCAAGTTGTGAAGGCTCAGGAAAAGTACGCTCTTCTCAATTATTAATTGATGATATAGAGAAACATGTAAAATATTTGAAGGCAAATTTAAATGCTAAGTTAGAATTACATGTCCATCCAATCGTAAAATCGCATCTAACAAAAGGTTTATTGTGGAATTCTATTTTTGCTAAATGGAAAAAAGCCTATGGTGCTTTTACTGTTGTGGAAGATGAAGGATTTGAATTTTTACAATACAAATTTTTTGATAATAATACAGGAGAAGAAATTAAGTTTTAAATTTACTTCATCAATTCAGTTATTCAACATATTATAACGCAGTTTTTTGCTACCTCTATTTTTGAATGGATTGCATTTTCATTTGGTGTTTTACAAGTTTTCCTTGCTTTAAAAAATAAAACCATCAATTTTTATGCTGGCATAATCAGTGTGTGTTTTTACATCTACGTTTTTTATGATTTTAAATTATATGCTGAGAGTCTGTTGAATTTCTACTATTTAATTGCCAGTATTTTAGGTTTGTTTTTATGGCAACAAAAAAGTCAACAAAAAATTTCAAAAACTACAAAACAAGGATGGATGATTGCTGTTGGTATACTTGTTGGTTCATTTGTTGTGCTTTTTTTCATGCTTAATCAATTTACCGATAGTACAGTTCCTTGTTTAGATGCAATCGTATCTGCTTTTGCTTGGGCTGGTACTTGGTTGTTATTAAAACGAAAATTAGAAAATTGGATATTATTAAATATATCAAATTTGATAGCGATTCCCTTACAATTTTATAAAGGATTAGAATTAACCTCTTTATTGACTGTTATTTATGTTGTCATTGCTGTGCTTGGCTATAAAGAATGGAAAAAAGAATTGGAACTGAGCAATCATATTTAAAATATTTTACATAAGTAATAATTATATAAGTATATTTAGTGGAAAAACTCGGAACAAATTGGATAGTATAAAAAAATGCCTTACTTTCGCACTCAATTAAAATTTAAAACCCTAATACTTTAAAGATGTCAGTATTAACAATCGAACGCAAAAAAGAATTATTCAAAACACACGGTGGTAGCGAAACTAACACTGGGTCTACAGAAGCACAAATTGCAATGTTAACAGAAAGAATCAAACATATTTCTGGTCATATGCAAACTAATAAAAAAGATTTTAACTCAAACAGAGGTTTAATCCAATTAGTAGGTCAACGTAAGAGCTTACTTACTTATTTACAAAAAACAAATTTAACCGGTTACAGAGCATTATTAGTAACACTAGGATTAAGAAAATAACTTTTATAAAGTGTTCCCAACTCCAAAGGTTGGGAATTGCTTTTTATAGAGCTATTCTATTTCACTTAAAATATTTATAGGTGTTTTTAGTAATCAATCTAATTTAAAGATTGATTTTGGTGTGTAGTGTATTTTAATCTATGCATAGCTACACTCCTTAACAAACTCCTTCACTCTAAAAAAAACATATACTATGTTTAATTTAAAAACAAAAACATTCGATATAGGCGATGGTCGCCAAATAACAATTGAAACAGGAAAATTAGCTCGTCAAGCAGATGGTTCTGTATTGGTAAAGATGGGAAATTGTGCTTTATTAGCAACTGTTGTTGCCAACAAAGAACCAAAACCTGGTCAATCTTTCTTTCCTTTATCAGTAGATTATCAAGAAAAATTTGCATCAGCAGGTCGTATTCCAGGTTCATTTTTCAAACGTGAAGGAAGGTTAAGCGATAATGAAATTTTAATTTCACGTTTAATTGATCGTGCTTTGCGTCCTTTATTTCCAGATGATTACTTATGTGACGTACAAGTATTGGTTACTTTAGTTTCATCAGATCCAGAAATTATGCCTGATGCATTAGCTGCATTGGCTGCTTCGGCTGCATTGGCAGTGTCTGATGTGCCAATCCAAGAAATTATTTCAGAAGTACGCGTATCTCGTATTGATGGCAAAATGATTATCAATCCAACTCGAACTCAAATGTTGGAGTCAGATATGGATTTCATTATTGCCGCTACTGATAAAAATATCATGATGGTAGAAGGTGAAAGTAAAGAATGTAGCGAAGAAGATTTAATTCAAGCTATTGAAGCTGGTCACAATGCCATTAAAATTCAAGTGCAAGCACAAAAAGAATTATGGGAAATGTTAGGTTCTCCTGCAAAAAGAGAATATACAAGACCTTATAGAAATGAAGAATTGAATGCAAAAATTATTGCATTTGCAAAAGATAAAGTATACGCTGTTGCAAAATCTGCTTCTGCAAAACATGATAGAAGCGATGCATTTAAAGCAATTGCAAAAGAGGTGGTAGAATATTTAGGAGAATTACCTGAAGAAGATGCTGCTTTAGTGGGTTATTATTTCCACGATTTAGAGAAAGAGGTCATTCGTAATATGATGATTGATGAGAAAGTTCGTTTGGATGGTAGAGCTCCAGACGTGGTTCGTCCATTAGAAATGGAAGTAGATTATTTACCTTCTCCTCATGGAACTTCATTATTTACTCGAGGTGAAACTCAATCATTGAGTACAGTAACATTAGGTACTCCTGAAGATGAAAAAATGATTGAAGATGCACATGGTAGCGAATATGCAAGTTTTTATTTACACTATAATTTCCCTCCTTTTTCTACAGGTGAAATTAAACCAATGAGAGGGCCTGGTCGTAGAGAAGTTGGACATGGTAATTTAGCTCAACGTTCATTGAAACAAGTAATTCCTGCAAAAGAAAAATTTCCATACACCATCCGTATTATTTCTGATATTTTAGAAAGTAATGGTTCCTCTTCAATGGCAACCGTTTGCGCTGGTTCCTTGGCTTTAATGGATGCCGGTGTTCCAATTCCTAACCACGTTTCTGGAGTTGCTATGGGATTAATTTCTCGTCCTTCTGATGGGAAATGGGTGGTATTGACGGATATTTTAGGAGATGAAGATCATTTAGGTGATATGGATTTTAAAGTAACAGGTACTCGTAATGGAATTTGTGGTATTCAAATGGATATTAAAGTGGATGGATTGAGTATGGACGTAATGCGTTCTGCTTTGGCTCAAGCGAATAAAGGACGTTTGCATATTTTAGATGCGATGTATAATTGTATTCCTGCTAAACGTGCTGATTTAAAACCACACGCTCCTCGTATGGAATTCTTGGAAATTGATAAAGAATATATTGGTGCAGTGATTGGGCCAGGTGGAAAAATTATTCAAGAAATTCAACGTGAAACAGGTACGACAGTTTCTATTGAAGAAGTTGGAAATAAAGGTCACGTTAAAATTTTCTCTAAAGAAAAAGCAGGCTTAGATAAAGCACTTTCTTGGATTAAAGGAATTGTAGCAGTTCCAGAAGTTGGTTCAGTTTATAACTCAACAGTGAAATCAATTATGCCATTTGGTGCGTTTGTAGAATTTTTACCTGGTAAACAAGGTTTATTACATATCTCTGAAATTAGTTGGGCTCGTTTAGAAACAATGGATGGTGTGTTTAAAGAAGGGGATAAAGTAGAAGTAAAATTAATGGGTACAGATCCTAAGACTGGTAAATTTAAATTCTCTCGTAAGGTGTTATTGCCAAAACCAGCATCTGATAAAAAAGAAGCATAAGTTTTATATTCGAACTAATATAATAAAAAAGAGATTGTATTATACAATCTCTTTTTTTATTGATGATGATTATTGAATAAATAACAACACCATTTGTAACAATGGAATAATATTTCTATAACATATTTACTACAATGTTTCTTTCAACCATTTGTAGAATTCATATTGCCATGCTAATGCATTTTGAGGTTTTAAAACCCAATGATTTTCTTCAGGTAAATAAACAAATCGACTTTTTAATCCTTTTATTTTTGCTGCTTGAAAGGCTTGTAATCCTTGCTCAATTGGAACTCTAAAATCAGTTCCTCCTTGATAAATCATGATAGGCGAAGTCCAATATTCAACAAAATTACTTGGGCTAAATTCTGTATAAGACTTTTTTGCTTCATGATTTTTATGATCCCAATATGGCCCACCAATATCCCAATTAGCAAACCACAATTCTTCGGTTGTGCCATACCAGCTTTTTAAATCGAATAAACCATCGTGTGCAATAAATGTTTTAAAACGCCCCTCGTGCATGCCCGCTAACATAAACACTGAATAGCCGCCATAACTTGCACCAACAGCTCCACGTCGGTCTGTATCAACATAAGATTCTGAAGAAATATCGTCGATAGCTGCAAGATAATCACGCATTGGATTTCCTCCCCAATCTAAACTGATATCGGCATTCCATTTAGTTCCCCAACCTGGCATTCCGGTTCGATTAGGTGCAATGACAATATATCCTTGGCTTGCCATCAGTTGAAAATTCCAACGGAAAGAATAGAATTGAGAAAGTGCACTTTGAGGCCCTCCCTGACAATATAAAAGGGTAGGGTATTTTTTTGTAGAATCAAAATTAGGAGGGTAAATTACCCATGAAAATAAGTTTTCTCCGTTTTCTAATAGCGTATATCGTTCTTTTACTTCACACATATTAATGTTGTTATAAGCAGCATCGTTTACGTGTGTGAGTTGTATCATTTCGCCTGATGTTTTTGCTACAGAATAAATTTCAACGGCATGATTCATGTCGGTTCTTGTTACAATAATAGAAGTAGGCGTTTCAGCTGCAATGCCATTTACGTCAAATTGTCCTTTAGTAATTTGACGAACTACCCCGTTAAAATCTTCATTGATTGTTACTTCAAATAATTGCTCGGTGCCTTGATAAGGAGCAATGAAATAAATTTGTTTCCCATCGTTACTCCATGCAAAACTATTGATGGTTTCATCCCAGTCTTTTGTTAAATTATGTTTTGTTTTAGTTGCCCAATCCATTATCCATAATTCGTTTTTATCGCTTTCGCAATTGGCTTGTTTCATGCTCAACCAAGCTATGTTATTTCCGTCTTTACTAAAAGCAGGGTTTGTGTCATAACCTTCCATGCCTTCTGTTAAATTTTCTGTTTCTAAGGTTGATAAATTATACTTGTAAATATCTGTGTTTGTACTAACAGCATATTCTAGACCACTTTTCTTTTTGGTTACATAAACAATCGATTTGCTATCGGGAGCAAATAATAAGTCTTCTGCACCACCAAATGGTTTTTGTGGACAATCAAATAATTCGTTTTTCATGATGTCTATTTCATTAATAGGCATCCCATTTTTATTTTGTGCTACAAATACATGCGAATAATTACCATCTTCCCAAGTATCCCAATGACGTTGGTTTAAATCGTCATAAATAAGCACATTCGATTTTTGTAATTCAGGATAATTTTCCTGTCCGCTTATTTTTTGAAGCTTTACTTCTTTCGAAAAAATCATTAAACGACCATCAGCAGAAATAGAAGCATTTTCTAACGTTTTATCTTTCACTGGATTAGCACCCACTGGTAAAGCAGGAATTTCTACCACATTGCCACCTGTTACTGGCATTGAATAGAATTTTGTTTTGCTTTTATTTTCTTTCGTATCAGCTACCGAAACACTGTAATAAATTGTGTTACCGTCTTTGCTGAGACCTTGTGGTGTCACACGACCTAATGACCACATTTTTTCGGGTGTTAAATTTTGTTGAGCATTTGTATTTTGGGTACATAATGCAATCAGACAGCATACTATTATTTTTTTCATGTTCTAACAACTTTAAGTTTGCAAAATACAAATTTATTTACAAGACCTGATTATAAATAGTAGATTACTTATACATATTCAAATATGTTTCAATAAAAAACACAGCATGTTTCTTATAAAGTTATTAACTATAAATTACTAATTTGAAATGTTTTTAGTTCTAGGGAGTAAAAAATCTAAATCAATATAATTATTAACTATAGTTTAGAAGTTAATTTTTCACATAGTTTTAACGCATGTATTTTTATACCATGCTTTAAATTTGCCTTAATATTGACGGGGATAGAACAGAAAATGAAAATTAGTTTAAGAATATTAATCTTAGTGTTATTGAGTGTTTCTATTTTGAACGCACAAGAGGCTGTTTTTATTACACAACCTGCCGCACAAAAAGTAGGAATTAATGATAAATTTGAAGTAAAGTTCATTTTAAAAAATATCAACAATGCTCAACGTTTTACCTTATCAGCAATGCCCGATTTTCAAGTTATAGACGGGCCATCAAGAAGTAATAATACAAGTATAATTAATGGAGAAGTTTCACAATCTTTGGAATTAACCTATGTTTTTAAGGCAAAAAGGAAAGGTAAATTAGTAATTCCAGGAGGGATTGCCACCTTATCAGGTGGAAAACAAATTCGTTCAAATAATGTTGCCATTGAAATTGTTGATGGTTCTGTTGTAAATCGTCGTCAACAACAAATACAACAAAACGATCCATTTGCCGATTTGTTTGAGGATGAAGAAGATCCCATGATTGCCATGTTGAAACAGCAGCAACAAATGATGCGACAGCTTCAAAGGCAAAGTCAACAGAACTTTCCGCAATCTACTCCCAGTCCACAACAACAACCCAATCCAATTTCAAAAAACGACATCGATAAAAATATTTTTATTTTAGCCGTTCCAAATAAAACATCGGCCACCTTAGGTGAGCAAATTACAGTGAGTTATAAATTATATACACGCATTCCAATGGATGTGCGACCAACAAATCGTCCTTCTTTGATAGGTTTTTGGAGTCAGGATTTTAATATACCATATCCTCCACAAGCTCGAAGAGAAATTTATCAAGGTAAAGAGTGGGATGTGTTGGAGTTGAAACGCACTGCATTGTTTCCTACTCAAACCGGCACTCTAGAATTAGATCCTGCTGCAGTAGAGGGCAATGTGAAAATACCTCATGCGAGAAGAAATGAACAACAAAATTCATATGGTCAAACTTTGGAAGAAATGATGGATGCATTGATGAATGATGACCCGTATGAATATGAAACGGTTCCTGTGAAATTAAAAAGTCAAGTTGTGAAAATTAATGTTTCCGACATTCCTGCTGCAAACAAACCAAGTAGTTTCAAAGGTGCAATTGGTCAGTTTACTATAGAAAGTAATGTCAACAAAACAGATTTGACAACCGATGATAATGCAATGATTACATTGCGCGTGAGTGGTACTGGCAATTTAAAAATGATTGGTACTCCAAAAATTAATTTTCCCGAAGACTTGGATGCATTTGATCCTAAAATAGAGGATACGGTGACAAATACTAATGATGTAATTGCAGGTTACAAAACATTTACCTATTCGTTCACACCAAGAACAGCTGGAACTATTGTTATTCCATCAACTGAATTTTCCTATTATGATCCAATTATAAAAGAATATAAAACACTCTCTACACCCTCTTATACTTTGCATGTTAAACAAGGTAAAGAAGATAAAAGTACTGTACATCGTTTGCCTAAAGACATACACGATATAAATACTTCATCAAAAAATATCGCTAAAAAATATTCATCGAATTTAATTTCAAATCCTATTTATTGGGCAGGTTTTGGCATTCCTTTATTAGCCTATTTTAGCTTAGTTTTCTTTAAAAGAAAAGAAGACCAGTTGCAAAGTAATCGGGTTTTATTTAAAAATAAACGTGCTAATAAAATTGCATTAAAACGATTAATAACTGCTGAAACTTATTTAAAACAAACTGCTCAAAGTGCGTTTTATGAAGAAACATCAAAAGCCGTTTGGTTGTATTTGAGCGACAAATTAAATATTCCATTAGCTAATTTATCAAAAGAGGTAGCTAGCAAAAAAATGT
>CANGUS010000058.1 GCA_947457085.1 Bacteroidota bacterium | reverse complement strand
AGTCTGTTTAATTGTTTATCCAAGCATCTCTGTCATCCGGACTAAATTTCCATGGCGCCATGTTGTTTTCAATATTACTAAACATTCCATTCCACTCTTGTGGTGCATTGCTTTCTTCCATAACCAAATTTCTGCGCAATTGCATAATAATATCTAAAGGTGAAATAGATACCGGACATTCTTGTACACATGCATTACAAGTAGTGCATGCACGAAGTTCTTCCACTGTAATGTAGTCATGCAATAATGTTTTACTATCGTCTTTAAATTCTTTGTTTGTGTTGATGTTTTTTCCAACTTCTTCTAAGCGATCGCGCGTTGCCATCATTATTTTACGAGGAGATAATTTTTTATCGGTGGTATTGGCAGGACAAGCAGCTGAACAGCGTCCACATTCTGTACAGCTATACGCATCCATCAAATTTTTCCAACTTAAGTCAAATACATCTTTCGCACCAAATTTCATCACCGCATTGGCATCAGTTCCCGTTGGAGCCAATTCTGGTTGCATCATATATAAAACTTCATTTTGAATTTCAGGCATGTTGGCTACTTTACCTTTTGCATCTAATCGAGCGTAAAATGCATTCGGAAACGCAAGGATGACATGCAAGTGCTTTGAATAGGGTAAATAATTCATAAATAAGAAAATGCCGATGATATGCATCCACCAAGAAGCACGTTCAATGCCCATTAAGGTTCCTTCTCCTAATGCATTAAAAGCAGGGGCTATAAATTGAGAAATCCAAAAAGGTGATGTTTGTGTGTAATGTTCAGCATGTAAAGCTTGTAAATTAATATCAACCGCATTCATGATTAAAAATAAACTCATCAACACAATTTCAAATACCAAAATTAAATTGGCGTCATTTCTTGGCTGTGCTTCTAATAATTCCCCTCTATTTAAACGATTCACTTTCGTGATGTTTCTTCTAAAAGCGAAAATAACACAAGCTACTAAGACCAACAGTGCCAATATTTCAAAACAACCAATCAGGAAATCATAAAAACCACCTAATATTGGTGCAAATAATCGATGTTGGCCTGTAATTCCATCTAATATTATTTCAACTATTTCAATATTAATAATAATAAAACCTACATAAACAAAAAGATGTAAAACAGCCACGAATGGGTTGGAAAACATCTTTTTTTGACCGAGTGCATTCATCATTACATTCTTCCATCGCTGATCGGGTTGGTCTGTTAAATCTTCGTCTTTTCCTAATAATATATTCCGACGAATTTCCATTACTTTTTTTGAAAATAAAAAAATGGCAATTCCAGAAATAATAATAAATGCTATTTGTTGAATAATCATCATATAAATAAATTAGTATCGCTTTTAGCTGACTACAAAAATAATCGGAATGTTCACAATTGCAATCATTTTATTTATATAAAATGCAATAATTCTAGTATTAGGATTGATCATTTCGTAAATTGAAATGAATTAAAGTAGCAATAGCCTATAAATATTCACTTATAAGTGATTTTCAGTCCAATTTTACTGATATTCATTTTAATTGATAGTCCATTGAATTTTATTTTTTTGAGATCTGAAAACAAATAAAATTCTTTACTTATGAAGCTATAAATAAGAAAACACAATATGCCTCACATACAATTGTTAGATTCGTCAAAAGCACAACAAATTATTAAGCGCATGGCTTATGAAATTTATGAAAATAATATTGATGAAAAAGAAATTACATTGATTGGCATTCAAGAAAGAGGAGTAGACATTGCTTGTTTATTGCAAAAAGAAATTGAAGCAATTTCAAAATTAAAAATAGTAACTGCTAGCATCGATATTGATAAAAACAATCCGCTAGTTCCTGTAATCAATGATAAAATTAAAATTGCTAACAAAAATATCATTGTTGTTGATGATGTAGCTAATTCTGGCAAAACAATATTATATGCGTTGAAGTGCCTATTACATGAGATTCCTAAAAAAATTCAAATAGCGGTTTTGATTGATAGAAAACATAAATTATTCCCTATTTCTTCTGACTTTATAGGCATGCAAATTTCTACTACCTTGAAAGAACATATAAAAGTGATTGTAGAAAAAGGAAAGGTGGTTGCAGCTATTTTAGAGTAATTATTTTTTATTTCTTATCGATTGAGTCAAATTATTTTTTGAATAACTATTTTATTCATTTTCTTTTTTCATGCCAAATTTTTCTCGGATCTTATCAAATTTCTTATCATTCCAATTAATGAGTATGTAGAAATATTCTTTTACTTTTTCTGGATTTTTTTCAACATAATCTTTAAATTGGCTATAGATATCATGATGAAATAAGGTGATAAAAACATAGCATTCTAAATAACCCATTTTTTGCATAGCCCTAGCAAATGGAAAATATTCCTTGTCTGTTTTTTGTAACATTTTTTTCCAAGAATAAATCTCTGCATATTTTTCATTTAGTTTTTCATTTGGTTTGAGTTTTCCTAAACTGTCATAATGATTGAAAACATCTTGCTTGCATACTTGATAATACCACCAGGGAGTTTTTTTCTCTGCTATAATTTCTTCAAAATTTTGACTAGTACTAATAGGAAAAACTTCTCTTCTGATCCATTGATTGTCAAATTGAGTTCCTGATTTATTCACAGCTCGTTTTAAAAATCTAAAAAAATGATGTTGAGGATAAACCATAATGGCTTCTATAATATTTGAAGCCGCGGCTTTATAGTCTCCTATAGAATAGTAATAAAGCGCAAGCTTCTCAAATGCATCGGGTAAATTAGGATTGATATAGGTGGCTGTTTGAAATTCTTTAACTGCAGCTGTATCGTTGTTTAAAAGAAAAAAACAATTTCCTAAATATTGGTGTGCATTGTAGAAAGGAGGGTATATTTCAATTGATTTTTGTAGCAAGGAAGTTGCCATAGGAACATTTTTTGCATAAAATTCTACTAATGCTTCATGGTATAAATCAAGCGCCTCATCGGGTGCAAATAAATCGGTATTAATACTGTCAATTAAAAATGTTCTTAAATAGTAAGATGCTGAATCAACATCATTCAATAGCCTTGTTGCTTTTCTACAGTTTTGTAAAAAATTGTATTGATACGTTTCGTAAGGAATGATTGCTAGGCTTTCTAAGGTTTCTGCTTCTCCTCTTAAATCTTTAAAGGCTCTTTTTAACTCTTTAGCATCTCCATTTGGTTCATTTTCTAACAGTTCATTTTGATTGCCAGCTGTATCACTTTCTTCTTCAAGATCAAATGGTGTTTGAGATGAAAAATCTTTTTCTAGTTTAGTCGTTTTTTTAACTCCTTGGTCATTGTCTCTGTTTAATCCAAAATCGGATAGTGTTGCTGTTTTTTTACTAATATATTCAATCGGATCATTGGTTTCAAAGCCATCTGTTGTGTCTTGTTCAACATTTGCTGTTTTGGAAGTTGGAATGCCCACCAAGTTGTATGCTTTTTTTATATCTCGTAATACCTGACGTTGCACTTGAACCAATGCTTCATGGTAATAAGCATCATAAGGATGTTCTTTTACTAAATCTTTTAAAATTCTTTCCCCTTCGTATATTTTAAAGTGATTGAGTAATTTTTGCGCCCTGATCACTTTTCTTTTCTCCGAATCTGGTATTTTGGGGTCTACTACTTTTTGTGTAAACCCTATATGACAGTAGAAAAAAAGTAAAGTAAATATAAGTGTGGGCTTCATGAATTTAACAGTAAAAAACTGTCCACAAATTAGCATTTTTATTTAATTAAGCGTTGGATTGAGTTAAGTATTTCTTTGCTAATTCAAAATCTTCAGGCGTATCAATTGATATTCCTACTTCATTCACTACTGCCATATACACATTCATTCCATTTTCTAGCATACGTAAATTTTCTAATTTTTCGGTTCTTTCAAGTTGAGATATAGGCAATTGAGTAAATGCTAATAAACTTTCTTTTTTGAAAGCATAAACACCTATGTGTTTATAAAATTGTTGATTGCTATTTTCATCTCTCACAAATGGAATGGGTGATCGAGAAAAATACATGGCTTTGAAATTTTTGTCTACAACTACTTTTACACAATTTGGGTTTTCTATAGAAGCTTTGTTTGTGATTGGTAATATTAATGAGCCCACATCAACTAATGGATTGTTGAATAATGCAATCACTTTTTGTAAAGCATCTTTTGAGATAAAAGGCTCGTCACCCTGAACATTTACAATGATATTTGCTTCTATCTTAGCTGCTACTTCAGCTATTCTATCTGTTCCACTTTCATATTCTTTTGTGCTTAAAACGGCTCTTCCACCATTTTTTTGTATCTCATTGAAGATAGTTTCTTCATCACAAACAACAAGCACATCATCAAATAAATTCATTTCTTTAATGGCTTCGTATGTTCGAAGTATAATCGTTTTGCCGTCAAGTTCTTTCATTAATTTTTGAGGAAATCTAGACGCATTTAAACGGGCTGGTATTAACGCCACTATTTTTTTCATTTGATTTTCTTTTTTTCGACGATTTGAAATATACTCAATTGTGACAAATATTAACAAGGTTATCAAAGTACCTGCAATGCTTCCTGCATATATATCTTCAAAAAAATGTTGTCCCAAATAGATGCGTGAAAATCCTACGCACAATGCTAAGACAAAAAACAGCAAGGACCATGGTTTGTATTGCTTGGGTAAAAACAAGGACAACAGCATGAAAAAACCAAAAGCGCCTAAAGTATGACCAGAAGGAAAGCTATTGTTTAAATAATTATCTAACCAAGAGACTGTTTGAACTTTCGACAAACCATAATATGAAATGGGTCTGGGCCTGTTGAAAAAATATTTAGTATAATAAATGATCGTCGGTATTAAAATACCAAATACTAAACTGGTAATTATATATTGACGATTTCGATAAATGGGAATAATTAATAACCAAACTAGCAAAAGGGCAATTACATCTCCTCTTCCATATGCGCTAAAGACATCGTTTAATATATTTAATGAAGGTGTGTGTGTATGATTGATTGGAAAAAATAATTCGTCTTTAGTTTTTATAAATAACAATATGCCACCCAATATAAACCAGAGGATAGCAGGCGCTATGAAATATAAATTATTTAAAATGGACTCTTTAATTAATTTTTTCAAAATGAATTATTGTTTAATTTTTAAAAACGTTTGTATTTTTTCTATCAGTCTTACATAAGAATCTTTACTCATTAATGGAGAATCATTGTTAGCTTTAATGGTTAAAAATATACCGATCATAGCTAAAATAACGGATGGAAACCACATGCCCAATGGAACAGAAACGACGTTTTCTTTGGCAATATTTTCTCCTATGGTATTCATGAAATAATAAATTATAAAAAAAGTGATCGCAATGATAAAAGGCATACCCAAGCCTCCTTTTCGAATGATAGAACCTAATGCAGCACCAATCACAAAAAGTAAAATACATGCTGTTGGTAAGGTAAATCGTTTGTGAATGGCTATACTATGTTCAGTTAAATTGATATAATGTATTTTAATATTTTGTTTAGTTACTTCCAACATACTTTTTATACATCTTACCGAAACCTCTGCTGAGGTTAGCACTCGGGTATATAAACTGTCTGGTATTTCTTTGTAAAAAGAGTCTTTATTGCTCAGAGACGTTTTTATAAAATTGTTTTTTTTGTATTTTGTAGTGTCATTTCGAACTGCATAAATGGCTGGGTAAAAAAGTTCTTTGGTTGAGTTAGACAACCTAACAATATTCTTTTTTGTACTATCAATTTGTTCAGAAATTTGCTCAAAGGTCATTACATCCCGCATATTTTTGAAATAATTTTCATCTGTTTTAGGCATCTTAAAATCAGATAAATCAAAAACTTTTTTCCAATATTTAAATCCTAAGCGTATTTGTTCATGTTCATCTTTGTTTTTAGGCGTTTTTTCTTCATATCTCCATCCATCTTCTAATTCAAATATCAAATAACGTTTATCATCGGATACATAGATTTTGCCTTTTTCGGCAATAATCACTTTGTCATTTCCTCTTCCAGAGGTATGATCATAAATTTTAATATCATGTACCGTTTTATCATCAGCATCTTTTTTAGAGATATATATCGTATGGTTTGGGATATCTTTATAAAAAGTACCTGCTTTAATAGCCACCACTGGTTTTTTATTTTGAATGTCGTAAAGTAAACGAGTTGCTTTTAACTGTGCTCTGGGAATCACATAATTGTTAAAGGCAAATGATCCAGCTGATAATATAATAATGAATATGAATAAGGGTTTTGAAAATTTAGCCATTGAAATACCTGCCGATTTTACGGCTGTTAGTTCAGATGTTTCTCCTAAATTTCCATAAGTCATAATGGCTGCAAACAATATACCTAAAGGCAATGCAATAGGGACTAGCGTGGTGGATAGCAAACCTAAAAATTGCATAATGGTGAACACATCCAATCCTTTTCCAATGAATTCATCTATCCAAACCCACATAAATTGCATCACAAAAATAAACCAGGTAACCATAAAAGCTCCCAAAAATGGAGGTATAAATGATTTAATTAAAAATTTATGGAGTGCTTTCAATTATCTTTTTTAAGTGGATTAGCAAAAATAGTTTGTACAAAACAGAAATTAGTTAAAGAAAGCAAAAAGATTTAAAATAATTACATCATGTTTACCTCCCAATTTCTATGACTTAATCATTCATTATATGAAGAATCATTTCATAAAAAAAACCAACTGAATTTTCAATTGGTTTTTTAGGATGAATATCTTTTTTATTAACTCCCCACACGATGCATTAAATCATGAATTTGTGCATCCCAAAGTAAGCCTTGGTCTGCTACTTCATTTTTTTCAGCAAAATCTGTTATCGTTAAAATTGTTTCATTAGTAACTGGGCTTTTTTCAATTCTGAATTCAAAATATTCGTCTTCTTCCATCCAATCCCATCTAAATACTACATATTCGTTTTCTTCGGCTGCAATCAATTCGGCATATTCTTCACTGCCTTTCCATGAAAATACAAAATTAGTCTCGCGTTGTTTAACTTTTTCAGCAAACCATTCTCCTAACCCTGCAGGAGTGATAAGAAATTCGTACAAAATTGCAGGGGAGCATCTTATAGAATATTCTTTGTTGTATTTAATTCTTTTAGCCATGATTACTTTATGAATACAATAATAACATAATTATTGAACTAACAAAATTATTTTTTGATTATTTTATAATTTATTTACACACTAAAAAAACATTTTGGTTTTTAATTCATTAACAATACATTTGCTAACGATTGGTTACAGTACTGCCATTTAATTATTTCTTAACAAATAAATTATTAACGAAAAATTTTATTCATTATGTCAATGCGCCAACTAAAAATAACAAAGTCTATCACGAATCGTGAAAGTCAGTCTTTAGAGAAGTATCTACAAGAAATTGGCAAAGTAGATCTCATTACTCCAGAGGAAGAAGTTATTTTAGCCATAAAAATAAAACAAGGTTGTGCCAAAAGTCTAGATAAGTTAACCAAAGCAAATTTGCGTTTTGTGGTATCGGTATCTAAACAATACCAAAATCAAGGTTTATCATTAAGCGATTTAATAAATGAAGGTAATTTAGGATTGATAAAAGCAGCGCAACGATTTGATGAAACAAGAGGTTTCAAATTCATTTCATATGCCGTTTGGTGGATTCGTCAATCTATTTTACAAGCACTCGCAGAACAAAGTAGAATTGTTCGATTGCCTTTAAATAAAGTAGGTCTTACGAATAAAATAAACAAAGCCTACTCTCAACTAGAACAAGAATTTGAAAGAGAGCCTTCTGCTGAAGAATTAGCTATTGTATTAGAGATGAATGCAGATGAAGTAAGAAACACCATCAGTTCATCTAATCGACATGTGAGCATGGATGCTCCTTTTGCCAATGGAGAAGAAAATACGCTATTGGACATACTAAACAATCCAAACTCTGAAAGTGCTGACTTGGCAATTGATCATGATGAATCTTTAAGAGATGAAATAGATCGTTCATTGAATACATTAACCGAAAGGCAAAAAGATGTATTGAAATACTTTTTTGGGATAGGGTTAGAAAACCCAATGAGTTTAGAAGATATAGGTGAACAATTTGGTTTAACTCGTGAGCGTGTTCGTCAAATTAAAGACAAAGCCATCACTAAACTTCGCTCTACTTCTCGCAGTAAATTATTGAAAAATTATTTAGGTAACTAAATTATCATGATACTAATAAAAAAAGGGGCAAATTCATTTGCCCCTTTTTTAGTTTGAAATAGCTTTAAACATTCGATTTACTGATATTTCTATAAGGAAATGAATTAAAAATATGTCGTTTTGCAAATCTTCCAACCGTAGGAGAGTTTACCATTTTGATGTAGGTATTTTTAGGAACTCCATAATATTCATATACGATACCTTCTTGAAAGGTGATTTTTAAAGTAGTGCCACTGTGCACAAAATCATCCATATACATAGAATTAGTGATCTTCGTATATTCTTCCATATTCGCAGCATGTGTTTCGGGATGAATGCCAACTAAACAATGATAAGCTTCAATAATTTTTTGGCTTTTTAATTCTGCTTCCGCTTTTTTTTCTTCGTCGTCAGCAAATTTATCAGGATGCCATTCTTTAATTAAGTTTCTGTATTTTACTTTTAAATCTGCTAATGTCGTTGCTGGTGTTGCTTCAAACATTTTTTTATAGCTAATAATTTTGTGCATATATATTCTTGATGAATTTTAAGTTGGCAAACTTATCGTTTTACATTCATTATTACAATAAAACCAAGCCTCATTAGGAATTCATTATTAAATAGCATCCAGTATTTACCTTGTTTATAAATTAATCTACCTAATAATAAAGATATGATAATATTAAAGTAATATTTTCACAATGTAAATTATAAGATAATATGTTTATAAGAATATTGGCTTTTAGTCTGGCT
>CANGUS010000057.1 GCA_947457085.1 Bacteroidota bacterium | reverse complement strand
GACTGTTTTTTATTATTTCATCTAATCTAGGTCTGATTCTACCTTGCTTTGATTTATTAAAAATCATACTTCCTTTATCGATGCCTTTGCGTAATTTTTTTTGTTCTTCTTCTGGTAAATTAATCACATCTACACATTCATTACTACAACAACCTTGCATTTTAGATTTACAAGAATCACATTGTATAAATAACAAATGGCAAGCCTGATTTTCACAGTTAACATGGGTGTCGCTTGGCTCGCCACATTGATGGCAATTTGCAATCACATCCTCAGTAATGCGCTCTCCTCTACGTTCATCAAAAACAAAATTTTTACCGATAAATTTATTCTCAACGCCTTGTTCTTTGGCAGTTTGCGCATAATGAATGATGCCTCCTTCAATATGATATACGTTTTTAAATCCTTGATGTTTCATGTAGGCACTTGCTTTTTCACAGCGAATTCCTCCTGTACAATACATCACAATGTGTTTATCTTTATTTTCTTTCAACATATCTACCGACATGGGCAATTGCTCTCTAAAAGTATCTGATGGAATTTCAATCGCATTTTGAAAATGCCCTACTTCGTATTCATAATGATTGCGCATATCCACTACCACCACGTCTTCTTTTTCCACTAATTCATTGTATTCTTTTGCTTTTAAATAAATACCTGGATTAGAGGCATCAAAAGTATGATCATCCAAACCATCCGCCACCACTTTATCTCGTACTTTTATCTTCAATACAAAAAACGATTTACCATCGTCATCAACCGCAATATTTAATCGAAGATTTTCGAATGCTTTTATAGAATATATGTAGCTTTTGAAATTGTCTAGATTATAACTAGGCACGCTAATTTGAGCATTAATTCCTTCATGTGCTATATAAATTCGACCAAATACATGCAGTTTATTCAACTGCCGATAAAGCGTATCTCTGAATGCTTGAGGATCTTCAATCTTGAAATATTTATAAAAAGAAATGGTAGTTCGAGGTTCGGTTTCCTCCATTAGTTTTTTTCGCAATTCTTCATGCGAAATTCGATTGTGTAGTACAGACATAATTTTAGTTTAAGATCGCATGCAAGGCGAACAAATGATTAATTACAAGGCAAAAGTAAGCATTTCTATTGGGTAGATTGTTTGATATTTATCAGTTTTTGAAAATAATTTTTTGAATAAATTTATTCTTTCTATTTTTGGCATGAAATGAACACGAAAGAACATATTTCACCGGATGTAGATACTGATGTTGACGTATTAGAAGCAAATGAATTCCCATATAATCTAATCGTTTGGAACGATGATATCAACTCGTTTGATTGGGTGATAGAGACCTTAATTCAGGTTTGCGGACATGAACCCGAGCAAGCAGAACAATGCACCTTATTAATTCATTTTAAGGGAAAATGCAGTGTAAAAAATGGCGGTTATGACACATTAAAAGCAATGAAAGAAGCTATTATTGATCGAGGCATCAATGCGACTGTGGAAGAAATGGCTTATTAATTTTTTTCATGGCTGGCTATTATATATTAGACGAAAATTTATATTTCCCTCCTGTTTCTCAAGCAAACAAAGAGGGATTTTTAGCTTTCGGGGGTGATTTGTCTCCTGAAAGATTGATGCTTGCCTATCGATCGGGCATATTTCCTTGGTACAATGAAGATGAGCCCATTATTTGGTGGAGCCCCGACCCTAGGTGTGTGCTTTTTACCAAGCATTTGCACATTAGTAAAAGTATGCAACAAGTGATCAAAAAGGGGAACTTTCGATTTTCAATCAATGAAGCATTTGCACAAGTAATTAAAAGCTGTCAGCAAACCAAACGAAAAGATGACAATGGCACATGGCTAAACAATGAAATGATAGAAGCCTACAACAAGTTGCATCAGCAAGGATTTGCATACAGTGCAGAATGTTGGCTGGATGATGAACTCGTGGGTGGATTATATGGCATTCAACTTGAAAAAGTATTTTGCGGCGAAAGTATGTTTAGTTTAAAAAGCAATGCAAGCAAATTTGCCTTTATTCATTTTGTAAACTATTTAAAACAAAAAGGAATAGAGCTTGTTGATTGTCAAATTTCGAATCCTCATTTAGAAAGTTTGGGCGCAGAAATGATTCCAAGAAATCAATTTCTGAGTTATTTGTAATTATTTTTATAAAAATTAATACAATTTCGGTAAATTCGTAGGGTAAAATGAGCATTAATCAAGGGTAAACATCTATTTTTTTGATTTTTTTGAAAATATCACACTAATTATTTTTTACATATAAATTTTTATGTTACTTTTGCAATCCCAAAAATAAATTAAAGTAATGGCTCGTATTTGTCAAGTAACAGGAAAAACTCCATTGAAAGGAAACAAAGTTTCTTTCTCTAATAAAAAGAGTATTCGTCGATTTATGCCAAATCTACAAAAGAAACGTTTCTTTTTAGTAGAAGAAGATAAATGGATCGTTTTAAAATTAACAACAGACGCTATGCGTACTATTAATAAACAAGGTTTGTTCAACGTAGTAAAAAGATTACGTGCTGAAGGTCAAAAAATCTAAGTCCAAACAATAAAAAATAACTAAAATGGCAAAAAAAGGCAATAGAGTTCAAGTAATATTAGAATGTACAGAACACAAAGATTCAGGTTTACCTGGAACAAGTCGTTACATTACTCAAAAAAATAAAAAGAATACTCCTGAGCGTATTGAGTTGAAAAAACTTAATCCTATCATGAAAAAATATACAGTTCACAAAGAAATTAAATAATTAAACCATGGCAAAAGCAGCTTCAAAAAACTCGAAAATTAAAGATTTAAAAGCTTCAGCAGAAGCTAAAAACTGGACAAAAGTAATTCGTGCAGTTCGTAGCCCTAAAACTGGTGCCTATACTTTCAAAGAACAAATTGTTCATAAAGACAAAGTGCAAGCTCATTTAGCTGGTAAATAATTTTCATTTATATGATTGAAAAGCTACTCTTATGGGTAGCTTTTTTTTATTTAAACATACCTTCTATTTCGGTTTATAATATTGGAATAAAAAAAGAGTAGTTGATAAAACTACTCTTTTTTATTGAATGTCATTTATGAATTATAAATTCCCTCGAGCATCTTGCTCTAGCTCTAATGCTTCAAATAAAGCTTTAAAGTTTCCTTTACCAAAGCTTTTTGCACCTTTCCTTTGAATGATTTCAAAAAACATAGTTGGACGATCTTCTACTGGTTTTGTAAAAATTTGAAGTAAATAACCTTCATCATCTTTATCTATTAAGATACCTAAGTCGCTCAATGGTTTTAAATTTTCATCAATTTTGCCTACACGGTCTAATACAGTTTCATAATAAGTAGCCGGTATTTTTAAAAACTCAACCCCTCTATTTTTCAAATCTGTAACCGTTTCAATGATATTATTGGTAGCTACAGCAATATGTTGAACGCCTTCGCCTTCATAAAAATCTAAATATTCTTCTACTTGAGATCTTTTCTTTCCTTCTGCTGGTTCGTTGATTGGAAACTTCACATAGCCATTTCCATTACTCATCACTTTACTCATTAATGCCGAATATTCTGTAGAAATATCTTTGTCATCAAAGCTTAAAATATTTTTAAAGCCCATTACATCTTCGTAAAATTTTACCCAAGGATTCATTTGATCCCAACCTACATTTCCAACACAATGGTCAACATATAATAATCCTGTAGGTTTTGGATTGTAATCGCTTTTCCACTCGATAAATCCTGGCATAAAGGCACCTTGATAATTTTTACGTTCTACAAACAAATGTACCACTTCTCCATAAGTATGAATACCAGCCATACGAACTTCTCCATGCTCATCGGTCAAGGTAGTTGGCTCCATATATGATTTTGCTCCTCTGCTCATGGTTTCTTTATACGATTGAAACGCATCATCAACCCAAAGCGCCAACACTTTTACACCATCTCCATGTTTTTTATGATGTTCAGCAATTGGATGATTGGAATTTAATGGAGAGGTTAACACCAATCTCATTTTATTTTGCACTAAAACATACGATGTTCTATCTCGAACACCCGTTTCAGGGCCAGCATAGGCCAACGCTTGAAAGCCAAAAGCCGTTTTATAATAATGCGCAGCTTGTTTGGCATTACCAACATATAATTCAATGTAATCGGTACCGTTTAATGGTAAAAAGTCTGTCATGATAATCGTTTTTATATTAATAATATTTAATTTTTAGTTGGTTTGGCAGTTTATAATAGTTACTCGTTATTTAAATTGTATGAATTTTATGTCATAAATCAAATGCCAACCTTACTATATTTATTGATAATTTGAAAAAATAAACAAATGTAAAATTTACTCTGCCCAACTCATTTCGTAGTGTTCATCTTCTATTTCTACTGCATAGTTTGTGAGATGCAAAGGCCTGAAAGTATCTACCATCACGGCAAGCTCTGGAGTTTCTTTTTTACCAATGCTTTTTTCTACTGCCCCAGGATGTGGACCATGTGGAATTCCGCTTGGATGTAATGTAATCATTCCTTTTTCAACATGTTTGCGACTCATAAATTCACCATCGACATAATATAAAACTTCATCGCTGTCAATATTACTGTGATTGTAAGGAGCAGGAATTGAATCTGGATGATAGTCATATAAACGAGGTACAAATGAACATATCACAAAATCTTTACCGTCAAAGGTTTGATGAACAGGAGGTGGCTGATGCACACGGCCTGTAATTGGCTCAAAATCATGAATTGAAAAAATATAAGGATATTCGTAACCATCCCAACCAACTACATCAAATGGATGGGTACCGTATGTGATTGGATAAAGTAATCCTTTCTTTTTGGTGTAAATGATAAATTCTCCGGTTTCATCATGGGTTTTTAAATTTTGTGGTTTACGAATATCGCGTTCACAAAAAGGAGCATGTTCCATGAGCTGACCTTCAGTTGTTTTATATCGTTTTGGGAAACGAATGGGCCCAAATGACTCAATAATAAACAAACGATTTTCGGGTGTATCAAAGGTAATTTGATAAATTGTTCCCCTTGGAATCACTATATAATCACCATAAGAAAAAGGCAATTCGCCATATTGAGTGAGCACTTTTCCTGTTCCTACATGTATGAAAATTACTTCATCGGCATCCGCATTTTTATAGAAATAATTCGTCATGCTTTCTTGCGGAGCAGCTAAGGTAATGTGGCAATCATTATTCACGAGCACTGGCTTTCTACTTTCTAAATAGTCGGCCACAGGCTTTACTTTAAAGCCTTGAAAACTTCTGTGTTTAAGAATATTTTGAGTAGCAATCACCGGATTGATATCTTTAGGTTCTTCCGAACGAATAATCAGGGTTGGTGGATGAATATGATACAACAAAGAATAGTTGTAACTGAATCCTTCTGTGCTAAATAGTTGTTCGCTGTACAAACCACCATCCGGTTTTCTAAATTGAGTATGTCGCTTGTGTGGAATATTGCCTAACGAATAATAATGTGCCATCCTTTAGAATTATGAGTTTAGAATTATGAGTTTTTTATGTTCTTAATTCGAATTTAAAATAGTTTAATTGATGGCAAAAATATGGTTTTTAATTGAATAGAATGAAAATTTTAAGTCATGATAAATATCAGTTTGAATTTTTTAGTACTAAAAATGAGTTGTATTTTTGTAACATGCGTAATATTAAAATCATTGAAGTAAAATCAGAAATAGGTGCAGGTACCCGAGGTGCAAGCTTAGGGATTGATGCCTTAAAAATTGCTGCTTTGGATTTCATGAGTAACTTTTTTGTGAATTTCCCAAGTGATCAAGTTGAAACAGTCAATGATTTATTGTATGAACCAGTTGGCAATCCGTATGCAAAACGGATTAAAGGAATAAAAACTATTTACGAACGCGTCGCATCGGCAGTTGAAACAAATTTAAAATCTGGTTTATTTCCATTGGTATTGGCTGGAGACCATAGTAGTGCCGGTGGTACTATAGCTGGTATAAAAATGGCTAAACCTAAAAGTAGATTGGGTGTGGTTTGGATTGATGCGCATGCAGATATGCATTCCCCTTTCACTTCTCCTAGTGGCAATATGCATGGGATGCCTTTAGCAATTTCATTGGGTGAAGATAATAAAGAAAGTAAAGTGCATAACCCAGATGCAGAGACATTGAAGCTATGGAATGACTTGAAAAACTTAGGAGGCATTGCACCAAAAGTTTTACCAGAAGACATTGTTTTTATTGCATTGAGAGATACTGAAAAAGAAGAAGATCATTTATTGAAAAAACATGGTATCAAAGTTATTCCGGTATCAGAAGTTCGTAAAAAAGGGGTTGCGCATGTAGTTCGCCAAACCTTATTAAGTCTTCAACAATGTGATGATATTTATGTTTCATTTGATGTAGACAGTTTGGATAGCAGTATTTCTAGAGGTACAGGAACTCCTGTAGCCAATGGATTGAAAGAAAGAGAAGCAGAGGATATTTTAGCATCCTTGATGCAGAACCATAAAATTTGTTGTTTTGAAATAACCGAAGTAAATCCAACATTGGATAAAGAAAACTTAATGGCCGAAATCGCCTTCAATATTTTGCAACGCAGTGTGAATATTCTTTTAATGAATTAATATCTTGTATATTTCATTGATTTTTTTTCCAACACTTTCATAGCTATACTTTTCTATGGCTTTTTTTGATATATCGATCGGATGGTAATTTGATTTATTTTCAATGAGTTCATTCATTGCCATAGCTAATTGCGCTATATTATTTGACTCTACCAATATCCCATTTTCATTTGTAATCAATTCTGTAACCCCTCCCACTTCACTGGCAATGACTGGCAATCCAGCACATAACCATTCTAGCACAACACAAGACTGACTTTCAGAAAATGAAAATAAAACACCTGCATCTGCTTTATGAATTTCTGTGGCTACTTGATGATAAGGCATTTCATCCAGGAAAAATATGACCTGATTAAGATTTAATTTTTCGACCAACGCTAAATATTCTGGAGGTTTCGCACCAACAAAATAAAATTCAAAATCATTTCTTTTTTCAGCAAGAAGCTTGATTGCATGTAACATCCCTTCGATGTTTTTTACTTCCAACATATTGGATACATGAATGAATCTGAATATTGCATTTTCTTTTTTCTCCTGAAAATGAAAAAGAGTTGTATCGACAACATTCGGAATCATTTCGAAATCTTTTTGCAATACTTCCCGTTGAATATCTTTTCCTAACTGCTCACTAACCGTGATTATTTTTTGCGATTGCTGAAATATTCTTTTGGTTAAAAATTTAAATAAAAAATTACGCGTTTTATAATTGTCTGTAACTACCTCATTGTAAATTCCATAATGCTCTGAAACGACGAATGGAATTTGTAATTGCTTTTGAATAAATAACCCTATGATCCCTATCGGCATCGGAACCTGCACGTGCAACAAATCATACTTTTTATTTTTTATCCATTTTAAAATAAGCTGACTCATTCGAATATAATCGAATGCTTTATTTTTCTGCTTCAGATAAAAAATAGATTCCGTTAAATTTTCATTGACAGATTTGACTGAAGCATCGTCTTGATCACATAACATGACATGAACCACGTCTATTTTGCAATATTGCGAAGCTGCGATGGCTTGACGTTGCACAAAATCTCCCCGAAATTTATCAACTTCGTTAGGATACCAACTGCAAAGCCAAAGGATATTTTTCATTTTTATGAGTGTGTGAAAATACAAACAAAATTGATTGTGCAAGATGCATTTTTTAAATTTGTAAAACAGAATAGCATCAATACCGAAAATATTCGTGAAATTGCAATTCTATTTAATGGTTGCCATCCTAATTTTTATATCAGTTGTATTTTTCTTGTGCTATGCAGCACTCATTTTTTATTACAAAAATGGGTGGACACATTTGCCCAATTTCATCCTCAATAAACAATACAACCCTACAACAAAAGTTAGCATTGTAATACCTGCAAGAAATGAAGAAGCAAATATCAAGCATGTATTAAAAGATATTTTATCACAATACTACCCCACTCATTTAATGGAAGTGATTGTTGTGGATGATCATTCAACAGACCAAACCGCTCACATTGTACAGTCTTTTCAAGGAGTAAAATATATTGATTTATCGAACCACTTAGAGGGAAAAATTTTAAATGCCTATAAAAAGAAAGCCATTGAAACAGCTATTGCACATAGCGAAGGCGAATTGATTATCACTACTGATGCCGACTGTAAAATGGGTGCTTATTGGCTATTGAGTTTGGTTCAATATTTTGAAAAATACAAACATCAATTTATTGCAGCACCGGTTCAATTTTCCAATAATGGATCTTTTTTTCAAACGTTTCAATCCTTGGATTTTATGACCATGCAGGGCATTACCGGCGCAGTAGTCAACAATCAAAGTGGTACTATGTGCAATGGCGCCAACTTAGCGTACACTAAAAAAGCGTTTCATGCAGTGGGAGGTTTTAAAGACATAGATGACATTGCCAGTGGTGATGATATGTTGCTGATGTATAAAATAGAACAAAAATATCCTACAAGAATTGGTTATTTGAAATGCCCTGAAGCGATTGTTACCACAGCCCCCATGCACGATTTAAAAAGCTTTTTACAACAGCGAATTCGATGGGCTTCGAAAGCAACAAAATTTAAAGACAAACGAATACAATTTGTATTAGGCTTTGTCTATTTTTTTAATTTGACATTTTTGATGCTGCAATTATTTTCATTGCAGAATAGCCAAAATATATTCACTTTTTTTGGACTCCTTATTTTAAAGACGGGCCTTGAAATGTCATTTTTAAAACCAGTTTCTCAATTTTTTAAAAAAGAAAAAGAACTGTATCCTTTTTTCATTTTACAGTTTATTCATATCCCCTACATTTTAATTTCAGGGTTTATGAGTCAATTGGGAAGCTACCGTTGGAAGGAAAGAATTGTAAAATAATTTTTAATGCTTAT
>CANGUS010000056.1 GCA_947457085.1 Bacteroidota bacterium | reverse complement strand
GCCAACAATGAACTAGCTAACAAATAAATTCGATTCCATTTGTATTTTTTATTATTCTTTAAAAATAATAGATACAGCATGTAAAAAATGCAAAGGATAATAATAGTTTTAATAAAATAGACTAGCAATGGGATGAGTTTTAAAAGATGATTGATATTTCTTTATTGCACTTCTACATCTGTTTTATCACCTCGTAATCTTCTATAGTTTTTACGAGCTTGGTTGACAAATGAACTTCCTGGATATTTTGTTAAAATCTCTTCATATAAACGTTTTGCTTCGTCTTTGTTACTGAAGAAGGTTTCATTAATTTGAGCTAAATTAAAAATAGCATCATCTGCTAACACTTCGTCACCAAAATCGGTGGCTATTTTTTGAAGAAGTCTTGCAGCTTCGCTATAATCTTGTTTTTTATAGGCCATATTGGCTTTTTGCATTAAAATATTATCTCCTAAAACGTGTTTAGGATATTCTGTAGAAATGCTATCCAAAATGGCAATAGCTTCTTCATCTTTATTTTGAAAAGCCAACAAATCGGCTCTAGCAAACATTTTTAAAGGAGTTACATTGCTATCTGCGATGGGGTTGTTTTCTGTTATTAACACCGATAAATTCAATGCATCGTTTGCAATTAACTCTGAAGTGGAAGCTTTCAATACATCCAATTGTCCTTGCGCCCAATCAAAATCTCCAATATAGTAGGATAATTTTGCATTTCTAAAACGAGCTTCTTCGCCCAACATATCCTGTTTAAAATCTTTATCTACTTGCGAATACAATAAAGTACTTTCCCAAATTTCATTTCGAATCAGTTCGTAATCACCCATGTCTAATTTGCATCTACCTTTAAATGTTTTTTCAGCATTATTAGCAGCGATAACTTCTTTTAATAAGGAAATAGCCTTGTCAATGTTATGCGCATATTTTGCTTCTAAATCGGCATATTCTCTCATTTGTTCTCTCAACCTAAATGCAGGAAATTGGGTCAGAAATAATTCATATTCTTTTTCAACAATTTCAACATCTGCAGGAGTAATGTGCGGATTTTTTTCTAATTGTCTTTTTAAACAAATCAACTTTTCTCCTTTGGCAGTTTGAAAAAATGGCATGTCATTTCCTAGCTCTATCACATAATTATACGCTAAAATAGAAGCTTTATATTGATTTTCTCGCAAACAAGTTCTTGCAAAACCCAACACACGTCTTCCTTGTTCTTTCAATTTACTGTCAATGATTTTTATTTGCAAAAAAGCCCCTTCATAATCTTTTTGTTGGACCAAAATCCAAGCCAACAAATCAGTGTAAGCAATGATATCTTGATTTTCATTGGATTTATTTAAAACTAATTGCTTAAAAGCAACTATTTTTTCAGGCTTATTCAAAATGCGCATCAAAGCCGATTTTACATCCTCCGACTTCTCAGCATTAGAAATATAAACATCTAAAAGGCAAGTTGTAGCTTTGTTTGCATCCCCTTTTTTATCATATAATAATGCCAACTCTTCTGCAAAAATATACGGATTGTCTTTATTTAATAATTTCCCTTTTTCATAAGTTTTGATAGCCTCATCCAGCATGTTGGCTTTTTCGAATACATTGGCTATCGTTTTGATATCTTCTTGCAAAGGTTTTAAATCATCAATGATTCCATTGATGATTTTTGTTGATTTTTTAGTTTCGCCTTGTTCCTTATACACTTTGGCTAGTAAGAAATTGTATTTCGATTTATTATTTTTCTTTTTTAACTGCCCTTTTATAAATTTTTCAGCTTGAGTAAAATCTTTAATCCCTATCAAAGACTGAATATAAGCATCTATTATTTCAGGATTATCATCATTGTACACAACCAATTGCTTATAAGTTGCAGCCGCTTTTTCAAAATCACCTGCTAAAAAGTACTGCTCTGCAACATTAATGAGTTGATCTTGCGCAAAAACTACATTGGTACACAATATGAAAACAAGGAAGAAAAATAGTTTTTTCATTTTGTCAAATATCCGAATAAAGCACTAAGTAATCTAGATTTTTTTGTGAAAAAATACATAAACCCCATTCATTGAAGTGTAAAAAAAATGATTTCTTTTTAACGTCTTATTAAACGGTTTTCTATTTTGTTTAAATTACCTTCGTGAACCAAAATATATGCACAATTGTTGCATATTGAGAAATAAAGAATTAAATTAGGAGTTACATAGCTTTAAATAAAAAACATGTACACTTTTAGGGGATATAAAATAGTTTTATGGCAAAAGTAAAAAGCGTTAATAAAGTAGATTTAAAAAGCGCATTAATGGAGAATTTTGGATTTGATAAATTCAAAGGAGATCAAGAAAAAATCATTCAGAGTATTTTAGGTGGGAATGATACATTCGTTATCATGCCTACTGGAGGTGGTAAATCTTTATGTTATCAATTGCCCGCTTTAATGAGCGAAGGAACTGCTATCATTGTCTCTCCCCTAATTGCTTTGATGAAAAATCAAGTGGATCTAATAAGAGGTTACAGTGAAATTGAAAATGTTGCTCATTTTTTAAATTCATCCTTAAATAAAGGACAAATAAAAAAAGTAAAAGAAGATTTATCGAAAGGAGGTACCAAAATGCTTTATGTGGCTCCAGAAACTTTAACGAAAGAAGAAAATGTTGCTTTTTTAAAAGAATTAAACATTTCTTTTATTGCAGTAGATGAGGCTCACTGTATTTCTGAATGGGGTCATGATTTTAGACCAGAGTATAGAAAAATAAGAGAAATTATTGACACCATCAATCCTAATTTAAAAGTAATTGCACTAACTGCTACAGCAACCCCTAAAGTGCAAGATGATATTGTTAAGAACCTAGTTTTAAATAAAGCAAATGTCTTTATTTCATCATTTAACAGAAGCAATTTATATTACGAGATTGTTCCAAAAGGAAAAAAAGATCATACCGTAAAACAAATTGTTAAGTTCATTCAACAAAACAGAGGGAAAAGTGGAATAATTTATACGCTCAATAGAAAAACAACTGAAGACTTATCGGAAATATTGGTTGCCAATGGCATCAGTGCAGTAGCTTACCATGCTGGTTTAGATAGTAAAACAAGGGCTGATAGACAAGATCAATTTTTACATGAAGATGTAGATGTAATCGTTGCTACCATTGCATTTGGTATGGGAATAGATAAACCAGATATCCGATTTGTGATTCACTACAATATTCCAAAATCTATTGAAAATTATTACCAAGAAACAGGTCGTGCAGGCCGGGATGGTTTAGAAGGGAAATGTTTACTCTATTTTTCATATAAAGATGTTCAAAAATTAGAACATCTTATGCGTGATAAACCTTTAACAGAACGGGAGATGGGTGCACAATTAATTGGTGAAACCGTTGCCTATGCAGAAAGTGCCATTTGTAGACGTAAAGTACTATTACATTATTTTGGAGAAGAATACAATGCGGATAAATGTAATTGTATGTGCGATAATTGCTTACATCCTAAAGAAAAAATAGAAGTAAAAGATACCATTCATACTGTTTTAGTTGCCATTAAGGAACTGAAAGAGATGTTTGGAATAGATTATGTTATCAATATCGTTTTAGGTCGAACTAATACACAAATACAAGCATATAAACATGATAAATTAAAATGTTTTAGCATGGGAGCTCACTTCCAAATGGACGAACATTTTTGGTTTTCTTTGGTTCGACAAATGATGGTGGAAGATTTAATTAGAAAAGATATTGAAGAATATGGATTATTAAAATTGACAGACAAAGGAAAAGCCTTTTTGAAAAAACCATTCTCATTAAAACTATCCTTAAATCACAAATTTGAAAATGCAGATGGTGATGATGAAGAAGTGGGTGGAAATGGAGGTAATGGGGCTTCTACAGCATTGGATCCTGTTTTGTTAGACATGTTGAAAGAACTTCGAAAACAAGTAGGAAAACAACACAATGTGCCTCCATTTGTTGTTTTTTTAGAAAACTCTTTAGAAGATATGGCTACCAACTATCCCACTTCTATGAAGGAAATGGAAAATGTTCAGGGTGTCAGTAAAGGAAAAGCAATAAAATATGGTAAAAAATTCGTTGAATTAATTGCTACCTATGTTGAAGAAAACAATATAGAAAAAGTAGATGAGTTTGTGATGAAGAGCGTGGTGAATAAAAGCGGTTTAAAAGTCTTTATCATTCAAAATATTGATAAAAAAATTGCTTTGGAAACCATTGCTAAAATGAAAGATTTAAAATTAGTTGATTTGTTGAAGGAAATGGAAACCATTGTATCTAGTGGTACTAAATTGAATTTAGAATATTGTATTGATGATTTTGTGGATGAATATGATCAAGAAGACATGATTGACTTTTTTCAATCCAGTGAAAGCGGAAATATAGATGAAGCGGCAGATTTATTAAAAGAAAATAGTTTAAGCGAAGAGCAATTTAGATTGATGAGAATTAAATTTATGAGTGAATTTGCAAACTAATTTCACTTGTTTTCATATTCTAGAAAAAAATAATTGGCAAATTGCAATTAATTGTTATTTTTGCAATCCTAATTAAAAGGTGCGATAGCTCAGTTGGTAGAGCAATGGACTGAAAATCCATGTGTCGGGGGTTCAAATCCCTCTCACACCACTAAAACCCCTCTTGAGGGGTTTTTTTTATTTATTGAATTTACCATCGTATTTTGTTACATATTGTTCATTCGATGATCTCTAAATTTTTATAATGAAAAAAATTATCATACTTTCTATAAGCGCATTTTGCGCACAAGCAGCTTTCGCACAAAAGCAAGAACTTGATTCTTTAAAAAATGTTCAATTAAATCAAGTAGTAATTTCTGGCAATAAATTTGCCGAGAAGAAAAAAAATATTGTGCAAAAAATTGATGTTATTTCTCAAAAAGAAATAGCTCAAATGAATGCTCAAAATACGGCAGACGTTTTGACCAATACCGGGCAAGTGTTTGTTCAAAAAAGTCAGCAAGGCGGTGGAAGTCCTGTAATTAGGGGTTTTGAAGCAAGTAGAATTCAATTAAATATTGATGGTATACGAATGAACAATGCCATTTACAGAGCGGGTCATTTGCAAAATATCATAACTGTCGATCAAAATGCGTTAGAACAAGTGGAGGTATTAAATGGCCCTGCTTCCACCGTACATGGTAGCGATGCGTTAGGCGGCGTGATTATATTAAAAACAAAAGATCCTAAATTTGGAAAAACCAAGCGACTTGAATTAAGTGGAGCCAATGCTTTGATGAGATACTCTTCTGCAAATCAAGAACAAACAGGAAATATAGGCATTCATTTAGGTACAAATACATTTGCTTCATATACAAATATTACCTTTTCAGATTTTGGAGATTTGGTTCAAGGTAAAAATGGAGTCGATTCGATAATGAAATTATGGAAAAAACCATTTGTTGTAGTTAGGGTTAATAATACAGACACTATGCTTGCAAATTCAGATCCTTACAAACAAGTTTCTAGTGGATATAAACAAATAGATATTTTGCAAAAATTTAGTTTCAATCCGAGTAAAAATATTCGACATGGAATCAATTTGCAATATTCAACTTCATCCAACATTCCACGATATGATAGGCTAACAGAAACAGCTGGAGGAATTGCAAAAAATGCAACATGGTATTATGGTCCTCAAACAAGAACATTGATAGCCTATCAATTTGATGCCAATAATTTAAACGGTTTTTTTAATGATGTTACAGCAACCATGAGTCATCAATATGTAAATGAAAGTAGACATAATAGAGGATACAAAAAAACAGCCCTGAATCACAGAGATGAAAAAATAAATGTGATTGGATACAATGTTGCTTTACGCCATAAAGACAATAAACATGAGTTAACATTAGGTACAGATGGGCAGTTGAATAATTTGAAATCTACCGCTTTCAAAGAAGATATAATTACGGGTGTTGAAACAAACATTGATACTCGTTATCCCGATGGGAAAAACCACATGAATTTATTTGGCTTATTTGCACAACACACGCTAAAATTAGATAATGGAAAAGTGGTTATTAATGATGGGTTACGATATAATTATAATACTTTACATTCAACTTTAGTGGATACTTCAATCCAATTTCATTTGCCTTTTAGTGATTTAAAACAAAAAAATAAATCATTGACAGGTAATTTAGGAATTGCATACATGCCCTCTTCAGACTTAAGAATGACATTAAATTATTCAACAGGATTTCGTTCTCCAAACTTTGATGACATGACTAAAGTATTTGAATCGGTAAGTGGTCAAAGATTAATTGTTCCAAACGTGAATTTAAAATCAGAAATTACACAAAATTTTGAAGCTGGAGTACAATATAATGATGGGAAATTAGAGTTCAATGCGTATGGTTTTTATACCGTTTTTAAAAATGCAATCGTTACGGATAAATTTACCTTTAATGGAAAAGATTCTGTGTTGTATGATGGTCAATTAACTGCTGTATATGCCAGTCAAAATAAATCAAAAGCATTTATTTATGGAGGGGGTATTTCATTTGTATATCGACCATTGATTCGTTTTTCATTGTCGGGTTCTACTAATTATACTTTTGGAAGATACAATAGCGACAGTGTTTTAATCCCATTAGACCATATTCCTCCAGTTACTGGTCGTTTGGGCATTAAATATGATCATAAAAAATGGTATGGGGAATTTTATAGTATTTATAATGGCAAAAAACGTTTGATAGATTATAATCCAAACGGAGAGGATAATATTCAATATGCTACCCCAACAGGAACGCCAAGTTGGTTTACAGTAAATTTTAGAGCTGGTTTTTTTGCAGAAAAACACACTCAAATACAATTGGGTGTTGAAAATATTTTGGATAAGAACTATCGATATTTTGCATCAGGCATGAGTGCTGCTGGTAGAAATTTCATTGTAGCAGTCCGTTATAATTTTTAATCCTTGTACTTTAAAAAAAAGCCGTTTCAGTGGGAAACGGCTTTTTTTTATTGATTGTAAAAATGTCTGTTTTCTTTATACCAATCAAAAGCAATTTTTAAACCATCTTGTACAGAAATCGTAGGATTGTAATTTAACAAGGTTTTTATTTTATCAATATTAGCCAAACTATGTGGTATATCCCCTTTTCTAAATGGTCCAAATGAAGGTTCTAAAGTAGCATTGGCTACTTCTTTAATATAATTAAATAATTGAATTAAGGTGGTACTTTGTCCAAAAGCTACATTATAAACTTGATTCACAGCTTCTTTATTTTCTGTAAAAAGTGCTTTCATATTGGCTTGTACTACATTTTCAACGAAAGTAAAATCACGACTATAACTTCCATCGCCATTCATTGTTGGAGATTCATTATTTAATACAGCATCCATAAATAAAGGAATAACGGCTGCATAAGCACCTTTCGGACTTTGGTGCGGACCAAATACATTAAAGTAGCGTAATCCAATAAATTCCATATCGTATGTTTTTGCAAAAACATCCGCATAAAGTTCCATCACAAAT
Organism: Bacteroidota bacterium; assembly: GCA_947457085.1. Taxonomy (GTDB): domain Bacteria; phylum Bacteroidota; class Bacteroidia; order Chitinophagales; family Chitinophagaceae; genus OLB11. The sequence goes on along the minus strand of CANGUS010000056.1, from coordinate 1,499 downwards.
TTAGTTACGGCATAAGGAGACAAAGGCCTTCCAATAATATTCTCTACTTTTGGTAATGATTCACTGTCTCCATAAGTAGATGATGAAGCAGCATAAACAATTCTTTTAATATTGGCTTGCTTTGCTGCAGTATAAATGTTTAATGTACCCGTAATATTGGTATTATTAGAATTAATAGGGTCAATAATACTTCGAGGAACAGAGCCTAAAGCTGCTTGATGACTCACTAAATCCATTCCAAGCATCGCTTTTTCGCATATGGCAAAATCGGTAATATCCCCTTCCATCAATTCGAATTTTGGATGATTGACTACATCTTGTAAATTTTGACGATAACCTGTACAAAAATTATCTAGAACCCGAACTTTTGAAACTCGATCGTCATTTAATAACGATTTTGTTAAGTTGGATCCGATAAAGCCTGCACCACCAGTAAGAAGAATATTCATTTGGCAAAAGTAAACAAAAAAGAAAATTAAAATTGTACATTTTTTTCTTTTAAAAGTTCATAGTAAAGCGTTCTCATGTCACTTACCAATCTGCTTTTGTCATATTTTTTCTCAACAAATTTTTTTCCATTTAAACCCATATTGAATCTTACATCATCATGTTCAATAAGTTTTAAAAGCTGCGTGCTAAATGCATTTGAATCTTCCGATTCGCAGATTAAAGCAGTATCATTTTCAATACAAACATCTTTAACTCCTCCTACATTGGTTGCTACAATTGGTTTGTTGGATGCTTGTGCCTCAATTAATGATACAGGGGTCCCTTCATTCAATGAGGTAAGCGCTACAATATCTATTCCTGCATAAACCTCTTCCATTTTTGTCAACCAAGAAGTAAATACTACTGTCTCACATTTTTGATTTTCGGGGTAATAATTGTAAGAAATACGATATGAATCCAGTTGATTCGTTAAGTCGTTTCGCAAATCTCCATCCCCTACAATAATAATTTTTATTTTTTTAGTGGTAGATAAAAGAACCTGATGAATTGCATCAATAAACATTTTATGATTTTTTACTTGTACAATTCTACCTATGATTCCCACGGCTATTTCATCCTCTTGGATTGAATATTTTTTTCTAAATGCTTTTCTTTTTTCTTCTTGATTAAAATAAAATTTATCTAAATCAATACCAAGTGGAATAACTTCCATTTTATTGGGAGAGCAAATAGCATAGTCTTGAGACAATTCTTTTTTTTGTTGTTCGCTTATCACAATGATTCGATCAGATTTTGAAGCTAAATAGCGTTCGGCCTGAATAAAGAGTTGTGTTTTAGCTTTTCCAAAATAGGAGTGAAAAACATGGCCATGAAAAGTATGCAATATTACTGGGACATTACAAGCAGATGCTGCTAAACGTCCAATAGCACCAGGTTTTGCTGCATGGGTGTGGACAATATGCGGTTTAAACTCTTGTATTATTTTTTTAATTTCAAGATATGCCTTTCGATCCTCTTGAAAATGAATGGCCCTTTTCATCGATTGAATT